>JAYFQB010000238.1:0-3147 GCA_034927385.1 Anaerolineaceae bacterium
GACACGCTCGACTATCTCCACCGCGGTGGACGCATCAACTCCGCCAAACGCCTGCTTGGTTCGGCGCTAAACCTGAAACCGATCATGGAAATACGCGATGGCAAGATTGAGCTGGTGGAGAGCGTTATCTCCCGCAAGAAAGCCCTGAATCGCATGGTGGACCTGATCGAAAAAGGCGTCGATGGACGCAGCCCAGTCCGACTGGGTCCCTTCCATGCCCTCGCCTTTGACGACATGGTCATCATGGAAAACATGGCAAAAGAACGCCTTAACCCAATCGAGATCATTCGCTCGGAAGTGAGCCCGGTTATCGGCAGCCATGTTGGTCCCGGAACGGTCTCGATGGCGTACATGGTCGGATAAACGAACACAACAAAAAACTCCTGCAAACCGTTGCAGGAGTTTTTTTATTATCTGAAGGGGGTTACGGGTTCACCACGCGTCCCATAAAGACGACAGCGTTGGTGGTCGTTTCGTAGATCACGTAGATGAAAGGTTTGTCGAAATGGATGGTGAAGCTCTGCCCGGGCATGGAAGTAAGAGACATCCCCACCATCGTTGCCGCGGCGGCTTCGGTGCCCTCCTCATTCACGTCGATCGTCGCCTGGTGCAGGATCGAGCCAATCATCAGCTCGCGTGAGCCGGTCATCCCCGAGAAATCCGCTTTGGCGCTGTCGAACGCGTCCGGCATACCAAGGGCGGCGAGCTGGTCCGCCAGACTGATACTGGTCTGAGCCTGGAATTTCGGCATGCTCAGGTCGACCATGGCTGAGGACGACTGCAAATCCGAAAGAATTTGCTCCAAATCGGAGGCTGTCAACCCCATTTCAAATTCAGCGAAGTTACCCGATGGCATAATGGCAGCCATGGCGTAGTTGTGACCCTCATAAGGCAGTCTGACGGCGGAATACAACTCGTCTACCAGGGCACCAATCGTGAAGTTGCCATTCATGAAGGGCACGTTCACGATGCTTCCATCGGCGAGGATGAAGTTCCCATTCTCGGTCTTCTTCTCATCAAAGCGGTTAACCCACGCGCCTTTAAAATAAATCGCGTTCGTGAGCACCAGGCGTGTCATCTCGTTGAGCACGCCGGTTGGCACGAGTTCATGGATTTTGTCGTTAGTTTGCGCGGCAACCCATAGGTTGATCAGTTCGCGGGCTTCCTCAGGCTTGTTAAAGTCCACCAGCTTCAGCCCCGCGTTGTAGTTGGCTGAAAGCGTGTCCAGGAATGCCTGTTCGAAGTGGAAGTCATTCTGAGCCCAAAGCGCGTTGGCAACATTGAAGATCAGCGGTTGTTCATTATCCCTGAGAAACTCAGGTTGGCTGGTCAGCGCTTTGTTAAGCGCGTGCATCAAATTATGGACAGCCGGATCGTTCACATCTACGCCCAACACCTGCGCCATCTGGCTGGCAGTTTCGCCTTCGGCTCCGGCGCCTGTCATTAGCAGCGCCTGAAAGATACTGTAAGGCGAGTAAATCAGGTTGCCGTCTTCGCCGCGCAGCGCCTGGTAGAGCGCAAGCGCAAAGCCATTGCTGGACTGGGCAAGCTCCTTTACCGCTTCTGGGTCTGCCTGCGGGTCCAGGATATACGCGAGCGTCCCGTTCGCGTCGCTGACTTCCCCCGGTTCATTATTTTGATCCACAGGGTAAGGCTCAATTGGGTTTGATACTGGCGCGCAGGCTCCAAGGACGAGGGCGCTGATTAATACGCTGTAAAGGATGATTTTGCTTGTTTTCATTTTTCTCCTCTTGCGGAGCTTTCGGCTCCGCCTGATTTTTAAGTTCTTTTTTTATTAGTTTATTCCTGCTCGTGTTTAAGGCTGCATTACAGTGCCCATGAACAGGATCGCTCCGGTGGAGGTGTCGCGAATGATAAAGATGAATGGGTGGTCAATCGTGACCTTCAGAGGCTGCCCACCCGGCATGGATTTTGTCTGCACCACCGCAATGGTCGCGGCGGCAGCTTCGGTGCCATTTTCATTGACGTCAATGAACGCTTTCTGGGCAACCGTGCTCACGTACAGCGACTGATCACCGCTGATGCCCGAAAAGTCTGCCTGGTCGCTAAACGCGCTTTGCATGCCATTCGCGATCAAAGCCGGAATCAAATCCAAGCTTGGGGTCTCGATGTGGAATTTTGGCAAGCTGAGGTTGAGGCTTGTAGGCTCCGTTTCGGGTAAGCTCGCTCCGTCAGACAAAAGCTTTGCAATTCCATCCGCGTCATTCCACTCGTCCAGGCTCGGCATCAGAATTTCCATCGCCACCGCCCCGCCCGCGTATGGCAGCCGCACCAAGGTGAGGTCGTCCTCAACGCTGACTTCGAAAGTCTCGGATATGTGCATCATAGGCACGTTTTGCTGCGTCCCATCCACCAGCGTGAAAGGCGCATCGGTTGTCGCGGCTTCGTAAAAGGGGAACTTCCAGGCGGCTTTGAAGTATGCAGCGTTGGTCAGTGCCAGGGCGGTCTCCACGGTGAACATGCCTGGCTCAGCCAACTGGCTGATCTTCTGATTGGTCTGCTCACTGACCCAGGCGTTGATTGCTTCGGCTGCGGCACTCGCGTCAGAAAAATCCAGTGTTTGCAGACCACTGTTGTAGTTTTGCTGGAGCGTGTCAAGAAAAGCTTGCTCATAGGTTCGCCCTTGCGCAGCCCAAAGGGCGTTGGCGATCCTCAATTCGAAAACCTGTGCCGGATCAGCCGGCAAACCAGCCGATTTCAGCAACTGCTGATTAAGCGCGTTGATCAATCGGTGCACTCGCGCGTCTTCCCAGGGAAGGCGCAGCGCCAGCCGCATTTCGTCCGCGGTCTCTCCGGCGGCGCCGGCGTAAAGCATACCGAGCGCCTGGTACACGCTGTATGGTGAGATAACCAGGTTCTTACCGGCTTCCACCTGCTGAGCAAAAATCGCCCAGGCAAACGCGTTATTACTTGTCACAATCTGTTCCAATTCAACCTCCGTAAACTGCGGCGTGGAATCAAAATCCAACGCACCGCTTTGTTTTTCATACAGCGTGGACGCCGCTGGTGTTGGGCTGACAGCGCAGCCAAAAAGTATCGCGGCGCAAAGCGCAAGGTATGTGATTTTCCGTAACATCATCTTCCTCCAATAATCGATTCTACAGATAGACGAAAAAAACCGCTCTG
>JAYFQB010000220.1:0-11335 GCA_034927385.1 Anaerolineaceae bacterium
TGGACGATCGTGTCGTGCCATCAATCCGCCGTATGAATACTTGCTGATATGACGGCGGATTGGAAGCACATCCTGGTCACTGCGCATTGATATTCACATTGCTTCCAATCTCGCCGTACGCCAAAATCACCTGATCCAAAAACAACAAACACTTCCGCGTCACTATTGCTGTATTAATCGTCTATATATGGTATATGAGCATCGGTAATCCCGAAGCCTGTTTTTTTGGAGGGGGCAGCCGCTCACAATGGCAAATCAGCCCGGCACTGACTCCCTGTTTTCATCCCAAAGTACTCGTCCGAATCCTTTCTCATTTGATCTTCCAATTTATTGAAATCGTGGTAACATAATATGTCTTGGGTGTTGTACCCTTCACCCAAAAATAATGAATCTAAGCTGGAAAGGGCTTGAACATGAAAGTATTACTTCTCAAAGACGTCTACAAATTAGGTCGTGCTGGCGATGTTAAGAAAGTCGCCAATGGTTACGGGCGCAACTTCCTGAGCCCCCAGGGTTTTGCTATCCCCGCTACCCCCAATTCCATCAAAATGGCAGAATCCATCGGCAAGAAAGCTTCCGAACGCCGCGCCTTGCTCAATAACGAGCTCAAAGGTGTCGCCGATATTCTGCAAGGTCTTGAACTTCGTTTCCCCGTCAAAGCCGGTGAAACTGGCAAACTCTACGGTTCCGTATCCGCCCAAATGATTATCGACAAACTCAAAGAGACGAAAGACATCGAGGTTGTCCGCCATCAATTGGTTATGGAACCCATCCGCAACCTTGGTGAATACGACATCCCTGTCAACCTCACCCTCGATCTCGTTCCCGAAATCAAAGTGATTGTCCACCGCGAAGGTGAAGTGCGCAAGGTGGTTGTCCCTGAACCTGTCCGTGAAACTATCATCGAGACCGTAGTGGTCGATGTCGAAGCCGAAGCGCCGGAAGAAGAATCCGCTGAAGCTTAATCAGCAAAACTGATAAACAAGGGTACCGACCTGCTTCATGAGCAGGTCGGTTTTTTTGTTACAATCACCACATGCAAGAATTTAAAGGTTCAGACTTAAAAAAGATACGCGAGGAAAGAAACATCCCTCTTGTGCAGGTTGCCAGCGAAACTCGTATCCGTTTGTCGATTCTGCAGGACCTCGAAGATGACGCTTATTCCGAGTTAAGCTCCTCAACCCAAACCAAAGGCTTCCTCAGACTCTATGCCCATTACCTCGGCGTGGACAAATATCAGGTGGAGGAGACTCCTTCCCCAACGAATGAACTACCTCCGGACGCTGATTCCCAAATACCGGTCGACATAGATAAACCTGAAGAAGCTAAACCCGCTACTCCTGAACCAAAAAATGACTATCCGCAGCCAGTCCAAAACACCCCCGCGCCAACTTCACCCGTCGATGCACCGGCTTCTACCGAAACAGAATATGGCAAGATCCTTGAATCCATCGGGCGGGAGCTTTCCGCCCGGCGCCGCTACCTGAATATTGGTTGGGAAATCATCCAGGATCAAATCCATATCCCCAAATCTCAGATCCAGGCGATTGAACGGGGCGACATTGACGCGTTTTCCAACCCGCTGCAATACAAAGGTCTTTTGCAAATATATGCGAGATTCCTAAACCTGGACGTTGAATCGGTCATGATCCGTTACGCAGACGCGCTCCAATTACGCCGCCTTGAAACCAACACCATAAAACGTCGGCAGCGCAAGCCCGGTAAGGTTCTCCCGCCAATTTTTGTCAACCTGAAAAGGTTTTTCACGCTTGACCTCTTTTTTGGCACTCTCCTCATCTTAGGCATCCTTGGCTTCCTTGTTTGGGGTATCGCGCGCATGTCGGAAGCAGCGCAATCTCCTCAGGCAACCGGCACACTCCCCGCTGTCGTGGATTTTTTGCTTTCGGAGCCAACCGAGCCAACTCCAACTGCCCTGGAACCCACCCTGGATGAAGCCGCGCAAACTCTCCCGACGGTAACGCCGTTTTTTACTGGTATCGTTTCCGATGAGGCAATCGAAGTGGTGCTGCTGGCACGCCAGAACGTTTGGCTGCGCGTCACGAGCGATGGAACTGTTATCTTCGAAGGTAGGATGACAGATGGCGAAGTGAGGTCTTTTACCGCGGAGGAAGCCCTCGAACTGGAAACCGGGAACGTTATCGCGCTGGAGATCGTGCACAACCAGACTCAGCTTGAACCTCTCAGTGATCGGCTTGGCACTGCGGCACGGATTCTTTTTACGATTGACGGCATCCAGGAGTTCCCAATCACCTCGCCAGACCTCCAACTTACTCCAACCCCCTGATCGGAGAATGTGCTTTGACCCCCATACGAAACAAAAGCATCTTTATCATCAACCTCGGTTGCGCAAAAAACCTGGTTGATTCCAATGTCATCAGCCAAATTCTTACCTCGGCAGGTTACCAGCACACCGATTTGATTCGGGAAGCAAAATTCATCATTATTAACACGTGCGGCTTTATCCATGATGCCAGGGTTGAGTCCCAGCAGGTTATCGCGGACGCGTTGAAAAGCCGCCGCAAGGGACAATTCGTGATTGCCAGCGGATGCCTTTCCCAACGATTAAATGAGCAAATGTACCAACAATTCCCCTCTCTGGACGGATTGGTTGGCACAAGGAACCTTCAGGACGTTCTTCCGCTGCTGGACAACCTCTCAAATATGCCCCAACCCGCCCGCAACTCTCTGCCCGCATATACAAGCCTGCTGGTTGCGGAAAATATCTCGAACACAATGATCCAGGGAGGCAGCAGTTATCTAAAAATCGCCGATGGCTGCCACCGAACTTGCGCTTTTTGTGCTATTCCACTGATCAAAGGACCGCTGGTCAGCCGCTCGAAAGAGGCTGTCATCCAGGACGCCCTTAGGCTGCAAAGCGCCGGGGTTAAAGAGATCAACCTAATTGCCCAGGACGTGACCGCCTATGGCATCGACCGGGGTGAAAGCGACGCGCTCGCAAATTTACTTTCGGATCTTCTCCCCATGATCCCGGATGTGCCATGGGTTCGCTTGCTCTACACCTATCCAGGCATGGTTACAGACCGGTTGATTGAACTGATGGCTGGCAATAACCAGCTGCTGCCTTACCTCGACATGCCCTTGCAGCACGCCGATCCAACTGTGCTGAAAGCCATGTCCCGCCCATCCAATATCGAATGGGTCACCCAGACCATTGCCAGAATGCGCCAGCTTATCCCTAACCTGGTTGTCCGCACCACGATGATCGTCGGTTACCCGCAGGAAAGCCAAAAAAGCTTCGAGACCCTGCAAAGCTTCATCAAGGAAATCCAGTTTGACCATCTGGGTGTCTTCACATACTCTCCCGAAATGGACACCGCCGCCTATTCCCTTGCGGACACAATCCCCTCCGAAGTCAAAGAATCGCGCAAGCAAGCCCTGATGGAACTGCAAGCGGGGATATCGCTCGCCAGCCTTAAAAAGCTGCAAGGAAAAAGGTTGGATATGTTGGTGGAAGGAGTCAACCCAGAGGAGCGTTTGTTGGTAGGTCGCACCTATCGGGATGCTCCCGAGATAGACGGGCTGGCAATCGCCGCCGGTAAAGCAGACGAAGGCGAAATCGTTCCCATCCAGATTTTAGACACCACCGAATACGACTTGATCGGTAAGCTTGTTAAAAAATAACCTCCATTTTCTGGAGGCTCTCTATTTGCTTTAGGGTGTTGCGCTTGGTTCTTCAGTCGGCGGTGGCACTTCCGTGCCATCAGACGGAGTTGGCGTCGTTGCCTGAGGAGGTTCAGGGGTTGTGGGTGGATTGGCACACGCTTCAGCGTATGCCGCGGCGGTCACCTGGATGTCCGCATTGACTCCGATAGCAAGCGATTGGTTGTAATACGAACTGGCGGAGCAATAGTCACCCTGCGCCGCGTATTGATCGCCCAGGCGATAAAGCCCAATTCGGTAGCGTTCTGCCGTTGTCATACCAGTCGAATCCGAAAAGTAGGGCATCTGGGCATAAAGTTGCCCAAAGATTTCCACCACACCTGGCCAATTGACATCCCAATAGCTTGCGCCGGTCAGGTAAGTGGTTGCCCAGCTTTCAGCGCCGGCTCCCTGCGAATCCATCGCGCCAAGCGCGGCTGCCACTGTCAGGTCATACATGCCCTGCTCCAGTTCGCCAGCCCAAATCCGTTGGATGCCCCGATTGCGCAGGGCGATGAAGTAAAGCCCATCCACATCCACCGTCCGGTAGTCGTAATTGGTCTCTTTCAACTCCTGAACTGTCTGAACAGCTAAATCCCATTCCTGTTGATTGATGTGCTGTTGTAACTCCGAATATTTTTCTTCCGAGCTGCGCAAATCGGGCGTCGAAGTAACTTCTGGTACGACTGTCGCGATCGCGACTTGGGTTGGGGTAACTACTGGTTCGCTGAGGTGTCCAATAACCTGAGCCATCAAGTCAGCAATTCCCGGGAACTCCGGATACTTTTCGAGGATGTAGTCCAGTCGGGATTTGGCGTTCTCATACCGCCCGGCGTCCATGTCCTTATAAGCCCATTCAAGCTGGAGCGATATTTGCTCCATAAGGAGTGACTTTTCGTTCTCAAGCCGGAGCGCTACGCCATTACGATAGCCAAACAAAACCCCTGCCCCAAGCAAAAGCACAAAAACCAGGACACCTATCCAAATCCACTTGCCGCCTCGGTTCTTGCGCGGTTTTTTGCCCGGATCTGAGGGTTGGTTATCTGTCGGGTAATTTTCCGGCACGAACTCTTCGTTGCCTGTCAAATCAGTCCCGGGTTCTCTTTCATTCAAGCTCTCCTCTGAGAGACTTTGTTCTTCTTCAGTGTTGTTTTCCATATCAACTGATTATACCTTTTATTAGAGCTCAGTAATTTCCCGGAGGTCTTTACGCAGGATCAGAGCTGCCAGAATGATACCAACGCCAAAGGCAGCGACGGCACCAATTAAGGTGTCTGCCACAACAGGCGCCCATTGGACCACGGCATACGCCGCCGCTCCACCAATAGCTGCTGCCAACAAACTCTTCAGGAAGGATCCCCCCAGTTTGAACGGGGTCGGCATGGCTTTACCCAACAGCACCAGCAGCAACACAGCCTGCAGCGCATAGGCTATCGTGTTCGCGGAAGCGATTCCAATTGCCTCAAGCGAGGGTGAAAGCACAATCCCCAGGATAATGAACACTATCAGAGTCAAGGCAGAACCAAGCAATGGAAAACGTGGCTTCTGAAGCGAATAGAACGAACGCACAAAAAGCTCCACCAGGGAGTGTCCGATGATTCCAACCAGGAAAACCTGGCTGACATTCACCACCCGCATCGTGGCAGTTGCGTCTAAACCAAGAAAACTGCGCACCAAGGGCAATAAAACCATCCCAGCAACAATCGCGATTGGGAAAGTCAAAGAAAGCATCACCCGTGCCGCCCGTTCTATCTTTTCCTTCATTGCATCAAATTCGCCGTTTCCAAACATTTCGGAAAGCGTTGGCAGTATGGCTGTCGCAATCGACGTGCCGATCAATGTTTCAGGCACCTGCATGATCCACCAGCCGTAGGTCAATGCCGAAACAGAACCTTCGGGCAAACGCGATGCCAGGTTGTCCTGAGCCAGGAAAATCAGTTGGATAAAGAGCATGCTTAACAACCGGGGACCCATCAGCCGCATGACCTTGCGGGTATTTGGGTCCTTGAAGTCAACCCGTGGACGCCACCTGAATTGGTATTTGATCAGACCTGGAACCTGGATCAGCAAATGCAGCAGCGCACCAAGTATCACACCGTAAACCAGCCCATCCACGCCGAACCCCATTGCAGGCACACTGATCGGCCCAAGTTTCAGAGGTTCTGACGGCGCGAGCACGAGTGCTCCAAAGATCTGACCAAGGTCATATAAAATGGGAGCCAACGCGGGCAGTAAAAAGTGTTGGTTCGCCTGCAGACCCGCCATTGCCAGACCGCTCAGTGAGAATATCAATGTCGCGATCAGGTTCAAACGCAGCAGGCGGATGGTGTCAATTGTTTGTGCTTCCGAAAAGCCCGGTGCAATTCCAAGCTGGCTGGTTACCAAAGGTCGGGCAAAAATCGCGATCACGATTGCCGCCAGGGCAGTCAGAATAAACGCGATATTGAGAATATTCGAAAACAGATCCCAGGCTTTGGTTCTACCCTCTTTAGACAGCACTTCGGTAAGAACCGGAATAAACGCAATTGCCAGTGCTCCGCCGGAAATCAGCATGAAGAGCATATCCGGCAGGTTATTCGCGGCATTAAAGACATCCAGTTGGGCGGAAAGCCCGAACTCCCGCGAGATAATCATTTGGCGGGCAACGCCCAGAACCTTATCAATTCCAAACAAAACCGCCAGTAACAAGGAAACTTTGGATAATTTGCTCAATTTTTTCATATCACTCCAAATTAGTCGTCACAATTATGCCACAACTCTACAAAGCCAAAAACCGTGCCTCTCCGCATACAGGTTACCAAAAACTGAATACGCGAAATCTGGTCCTCCCGATCATAAAGCGTTTGCCTTTCAATGTATCCTATGCTTTATAATCGTAGAACGAAAGAAAACTTATGACAGACACGAATAAATTCGGCAAATTGTACATCGTCGCAACCCCTATCGGCAACCCGCAGGATATCACATTGCGGGCAATCGAAACCCTCAGGTCAGTGGACGCCGTTATCTGCGAAGAACGCAAAGACGGCTCGCGCCTTCTGAAGCAGCTCGAGATTATCGGAAAGCCTCTGATTGAGCTAAATGAGCATAATGAAAGTGACATGATCCAGCAAGTTCTGATCGAATTGATGAACGGCAGGAATATGGCGCTTGTTTCGGACTGCGGCACGCCGGTTTTTTCCGACCCGGGCAAACAACTGCTCAAACTAATGGCTGAAATGCGCATCAAAGTGGTGCCAGTCCCTGGCGCGTCTTCCTTGACGACTGCGCTTTCCGTCTGTCCGTTCGACATGGAAAATTTCACTTTTCTCGGCTTCCTCCCGCCAAAGACCGAACAACGCGCGGCTGTTCTCCAAAAGCACAAATTCTCTGAATGCCCCCTGATCCTAATGGACACTCCTTACCGATTGGTCAAGTTGCTCGACGAAGTAAGCCGGACATTCGGTCGCCAACAGCAGATCTTTTTGGCTCTGGACCTGACCTTGCCCTCCGAAATGACTTGCCTTGGCACGGTTCAGGACGTAGCCGCCCAGGCGCAGGGAAGAAAAGCCGAATTTATCCTGATCCTGGACCGCCCTCAGCGGAGGAAGTTTTAATGCCGCAAAGGACGCTTCAAATCCGCGGCAAATCTCTTGAGCTGCCCGTTTTTATGCCGGATGGTACCTATGGCTACGTTCGCAGCCTGACTTCCTCCGACCTAAAGGAAGTTGGACTGCCAATCCTGATGATGAATGCTTTTCATCTGATGCAAAAGCCGGGTTCTTCTTTGATTTCGAGGCTCGGCGGTTTACACAAAATGGCAGCCTGGGACGGTTTCCTTATGACTGATTCGGGCGGTTTTCAGGCATACTCCCTCATCCGTCAAATCGCGAAATACGGCAGCCTGACGGAAAAGGGAATCGTTTTCTTTCCCGAAAGCTCCAACAGAAAGCTGTTGCTGACCCCCGAAAAAAGCATTCAACTGCAAATGGGTTATGGTTCCGATATCCTCGTCTGCCTGGATGATTGCACGCATGTAAATGCCAGCCGCGCGGAGCAGGAAGCCTCCGTTTCCCGCACGCTCGCTTGGGCTGCCAGGGCAAAAGCCAGCTATCTTGCCCAGCTCAAATCCCGCAAATGGTCCGATGACGACCGACCGCTGCTTTTTGCGGTCATCCAGGGCGGCGGCGAGCTGGACTTGCGCCGACGCTGCGCCGAAGGACTTCTGGAGATCGGGTTTGACGGCTTTGGTTTTGGCGGCTGGCCCTTGGACGAAGAATCTAACCTGCTAACCGACATTCTCGAATATACCCGTTCGCTCATCCCGCGCGAATTTCCTATCCACGCCCTTGGCATCGGTCATCCAGCCGGAATTGTCACCAGCTATCTGCTTGGTTACGAGATGTTCGATTGCGCTTTGCCCACGCGCGACGCGCGTCACGGAAGGCTTTACACCTGGTCGAAAGACCATCCCGACCTGGATAAAGACGCAAAATGGCTGAAATTCCGCTATATCAACACGGAAGTAAACTTCCAGGACGCTGGTCCAATCTCATCCGACTGTGATTGTGAATGCTGCCGACAGTATTCCATGGCGTATCTCTTCCACCTCTATCGAATGCGGGACTCTTCGTATTTGCGGCTTGCCACCAAACACAACCTGCGCTTCATGACGCGCCTGGTCGAAAGGCTGAAAGAACTCAATGTCCGAAATTGATTCTAACCAGTCTCTCATCGACCAGGTAAGCAGCTCCTCAAAATATGCCCATCTGGCAGCCTCCTTGGTCGCTCGGGTCACGAATGAAGAAGCAGGAAAACACAAAAGTAAGGCCGACATCATCCATTCCGCCCGAACCCGCCTGCACCAACTGACCGGCGCGTATCTCGCCCCTAAGTTAGACTATGCGCAGTGGTTGCTTAATTTTAAATCTTTATCCCCGAATGACCGCAGCGGATTGGAAGCTGCCAGCCTTCAGATGATGCGCCTGCATGCTTCCACCGCGGAACGCATCGAAGTGTTGCCGCGTTTCTTCCAGGTTACGCTTGCCAGCATCGCCCCGGTCTATTCCGTGCTGGACCTCGCCTGCGGACTGAACCCGCTCTCAATCCCCTGGATGCCCCTCAGAGAGGGTTTTGTCTATCATGCCAGCGATGTGGTTACTCCGCTGGTTGACTTTCTTGGAAGCTATTTTGAGTTGTTTGGGATTAAAGGAACTGCGTCAATCGGGGATCTTTCTTGTTCCTTTCCCACTCAAAAAGTGCAGCTTGCTCTGCTGATGAAGACGCTCCCGTTGATGGAACAGATCGAAAGCGGTCTGGCAGGAAAAATCCTTGACAACATTCAGGCGGACCATATCCTGATCACGTATCCGCTGCGCAGTCTTGGCGGTCGCAAAAAAGGCATGGAACAAACCTACCGATCGCAATTCGATCAGCTTGCCGCTGGTCGGGGCTGGAAAATTCAGGAGTTCTCCTTCCCCAACGAAATCGCTTTCCTGGCAACAACATGATCTTCGAACAGAAATTTTTCGACTCTCTGATACTGGCAGTGGAATCTTCACGCAAATATCGCGACCTACAGATTCCGCGCACCACTTTGGAAGACATTCTGACCTACGAAAGTCAGCACAGCACATCCCGCAAAGAACTCGAAGCCAACTTTCGCAAATCCCTCCATAACATCATCGCTCCCTATCTCGAAGACATTAATTACCCGGAAGAAACCAAGGCAATTACGGCTTTCCGTGCCCAAAGTCCCTCTGGTGAAATGCTGAAATCCTGGTGCGAAAGCAGGATGAACCTGCATGCCTCAAGCCGGGAACGCTTGCCCTATCTCGCTGCCTTCTATCGGGAGATTTTCTCAATCATCGGTAAACCCACCGCCATTCTCGACCTTGCCTGTGCCCTCGATCCGCTTGGACTCCCCTGGATGGACCTGCCCCCAGCCAGCCAGTATTTCGCCTACGACATCCACCAACCCCGCCTGGCTTTTTTGCAGGCTTACTTCGAGGCTTTCTATCCTCAGGCTCAGGCTATCGGTCAGGACATTCTGACGGATACTCCTGAGCAGGAAGCGGATTGCGCCTTCTTCTTCAAGGAAGCCCATCGCCTCGAAAAACGCCGCCCTGGCAGCAATCGCGAACTCTTCTCCAGGTTGAACGTCAGATGGCTGGTGGTCAGCCTGCCCAGCCGCGATCTCGCCGGGCATCATTCACTGGTCGGTTATCACACAAGCCTGATCCACAAGGCAATCGAAGCCCAACCCTGGCGCCTGACAACCGCGTCGGTTGGAGACGAACTGTTATTTTTCATCGAGAAACATGACTGAGCCCACCAACCTCCCACCAAGCGAGATTCAGGCGGCAATCGAACGCTACCGCCGCTATCTTTCGCCCACCGAATACAAGCAACTGCTTCTCGCTTCCGCGACAAGCGCGCCTTCAGCGATTCGCGTGAACTTGTTAAAATCCACCGACCCTGAACAGGATCTGGCAACCTGGGCGGACCGTTATGGATGGCGAACCTCCCCCGTTCCGTTTTCCGCAGTCTCCCGGCAGATAATTTCGAGCGGCACACCTCCCGGACAAACGCTCGAACACCGCCTGGGCTATTACTACATCCAGGACGCGGCATCCATCCTGCCGGTTTCCCTTTTCAGCCCATCCCCCTCCCCAAAGCTTGTGCTGGATATGGCTGCCTCTCCCGGCGGCAAAACGACCCAATTGGTGGATCACAACCTTGACCTCGATTTTGTGATCGCGAACGATTCCTCAAGCTCGCGCCTCTCTGCCCTGCGCACAGTTTTGCAGCTTTGGGGCTCAGCCAACCACACAACCACGAATTTTGCCGGTGAGCGGCTTGGGGAATGGTTCCCGCAAACCTTCGACCGCATTCTTTTGGACGCCCCTTGCAGTATGGAGAGCCTGCGTGTTTCCGCCTCCCATCCACCGCGCCCCATCACAGCCGATGAACGCGGTCGCCTGGCTCAAAGGCAGCTCGCGCTGCTCATTTCGGCTGCCAAAGCCCTCAAAACGGGCGGCGAGTTGGTCTATTCAACCTGCACACTCGCGCCAGAGGAAGACGAGGCGGTCGTGAACGCGCTGCTCGACTCTTTCCCGGGAGCTTTCCAGGTGGACAAAATTCCGCTCGATCCAGCGCGTGCGCCAGGCTTGACCGCATTCCAGGAGCAGGTTTTTCACCCCTCGCTCGAAAACAGTTGGCGCGTTTGGCCCCAGACTTTCGAAACCAACGGTTTCTTTGCGGTTAGGCTGACCAAAGTTGCCGATATTAACACCAACCCAAGCCAACCGCCTTCTCGTCCGTTTTCCGCAACTGGTTACGCCTTGGTTCCCCAAAAGCAACTGGCGGCTTATGATGCTCAGGTGGAGGATTGCTACGGCGTCAGCCTGATTCCACACCTAATCGAAAGTGGATTAACCCTTCACCAACGCGGCGACAGCCTGCACCTGATCCCGAAATCCTATATTGAAAACTTCCAGACCCTGCCATTCCACAGCCTTGGAATGCCTTTTGGCAAGGTTTTTCACAATGAATTGTCACTTTCGGTTGAGCTTATCAATCGGTTTGGGAACCTTTTCCACACCAATGTCTGGACAATTCCCGCGGAAAAAGTTGCCGTGTGGCTTTCCGGTCAGGACCTGCGCAATCTGGACTT
>JAYFQB010000038.1:0-2815 GCA_034927385.1 Anaerolineaceae bacterium
TGGCAGAACGGCAGGCTTTTATTGGGTACTGCTGGTTCGGGATTATGGGCGTTGGAAGACGATAATTGGCAGCAGGTTGGTTTGGCCGGAATGACGATTGAAAAAATGATGCCGGGTTTTTGGGAGGATGTTTATCTGCTGACCTGCCTTCAGGGCGGAGATTGTGGGGTATACCAGTTTGAGCAGGGTGAAATCATCCAGAACCAGACATTTGGGCAAACTGCCTTGCCGCCGGCTTTGGGCATTAGCGAGCTGCCGTTTGAGATAGAGACCATCGATCCCACCAAGTTAATCTACGCCATCTCAAAATCTGAGAGCTGCCTCTGGGCGGTGAGTGAGGGCAATAAGGTTTGGATCACGACGGATTGCGGAGTTGGCTGGATCGAGCACGGTTCTGATTGGACGGTCATGTCGCTGGCGTTTGACCCTCTGGACTCAAATCTATTATTGGTGGGCACGCGGGAATCCGGCGCGTTTAGAGTTTGGATACGGTGATTTTTACGGAAAACCTCCCATTTCAGCCGCCACTGGTATAAAATGGCGCCAGGAGTTATGTTGTGATCATCGTAATGTCGGATTTACACTTTGCGGAAAGCAGCTCGCTTTCGGTTGGGGATAAGCAATTTAACCATAACCTTCCGCCAGAGGTTTACCGGGCTTTTTTTAATGAAATCCTCGAATTCATCCGCTATGACAACATCAATGAAGTTGACCTTGTTTTGGCAGGAGATATTTTTGAGATTACCCGATCAGCCCTCTGGCTCAAGGACAACTTACGTCCTTACGCGCATAATGACCAGGTAACCGAAGGCAGCAGCCTTGAAGCACGCGTCAATGAAATTCTGGACGCAATCGCTGCTGACACACGCGTTTCAGCCACGCTTGATATTCTGCGCAACCTGACGGTTCAACTCCGCCGACCGGTCCGAATCCATTACATCCCCGGGAACCACGACCGCCTGCTGAATGCTACCCGGAGGATTCGCAACCGAACCCGCAGCTTTCTGGGAATGAAACCCTCTGACCTTCCGTTTGAGCACCAATACCTGCGGCAAACAAACGGCGAGACCAAAGTCCTGATTCGGCATGGGCATGAGTATGACGCGGCAAACTTCGGCGCGGATGTACGCAACTGGCAATCCATTCCAACTTCGATTGACGGGAGTTTTTACGATCAACCATCGTTTGGGGATATCATCACCGTTGAGGTCGCGGCGAAACTGCCTATCCTGTTCAAACAGTATTACACCGAAGAGGACATTTTGGGGAACGATAACCTCTTAATGATGTACCAACGATTGATCGATTTTGATAACGTTCGTCCAGCCAACGCGCTGATCAACTTCCTGTTTTCCACTCCTGGCTTCTCGATGAGGGAAGTCTGGCGCATGATTGAACCGATTTTGGTGAAGATGCTTGACGATCTGGCGCTAAGCCCCGAAATTGGCGGGCAAATGATTGAGTTTGGCGGAATGAAGGGCTTGTCTGCCGCGGGCATCAGCGCGGGGTTAAAAACGAGGCTTTGGCGCAAGGGGATACCGTTCTGGTTGGGCAAGACTCTCCTTGCACCGGTCTCTCGCGGCTCAAAGATCGGCGACCAATCTGGGATAATCCTTAAGGAAGAATGCTTGCAGGCGGAACATTCAGCGGTGCGCTGCATTGTCTCGGGGCATACCCATAACCCCCTGGTGCAGTTAATGAAAGTTGAAGACGGGGTTGAGACTTATTACCTTAACTCAGGCACATTCCGAAACGCTATCACCGCCACGCCGAACCTGCGTGATTTCGGACGCCTGCGTTCCAAAGCCAGAGTGTTGATTTTTAATCACGGCGAACACAATCCCGAATACAACCGCGAAACCGGCTGGTCCTTCGACTTTACCACAAGGCACGGCTATGGCGCGTTACCGCCAGAAAAGAAGAACTCACTCGAGCTCAATTGAGCCTGTCAGGGTTCGAGCTTTTTGGTAATCCTTGCGCCGAACGTAAAGCGCGTACGCTGTGGACTGTTCGGAACCCCACGAACGTTGGGAGACGTTGAAGCGCATATATGCACCCGACTCCATCCTTGCACCGTAACTTCCCCGCAGGCGGAGGGTCTGAATGCGGTACTGGATTCCATTTTGTTCGAGCAGCTTGCAAGCTTTATGGATTGATCCGGCTGAAGTGTCGGTCATCAGCTTTTTAAGGAACGGTAACAACATCAGAAATTGCGGTATCCGCATTTTCGTCCACCAATGATTGAAAGTCACTTTTATTCGATTTCTTTTTTAAGCTGAGCCTTCGCCATTAGATTACCGCGCAGCGCGTCTATCAGATCCGCCCGGCGAAGGGCACGTTTTCGGTCGATTTCAACGGACTTGGCTTTGTCGTCCGAGACTTTTCGCAGAGCTTCGATCCAGGTGGCGCTTGAGACTTCGGTGTGGTTCAGCCGCCAACGTTCAACTTTGATCGGCAGCGTGTCGGCATTGGTCAGACGTTTGAGCTTCCGCTGAAGCTTTAACCCCTGGGACTCAAACTCGAAGGGTTCTTCGACGTATTCAGACTTTACAGGGCAAACCTCCATGCAGGCGCCGCATTTTATGCAGTAATAATCCGCCAGGACGAGCTCACCAGATTCGTTAATGTGGAGCGCGCGGGTGGGGCAGATATCGGCGCAAGCCACACAGCCTTCCACACAGCGTTCGCGGTGCAATTCGACCGAGCCAACCCACGCCTGGCGAACTTCAAACGCGCCTTTACTGGCAACTTCACATTGGCGGCAGTGGATGCAGTTATCGAAATCAACCCGCATGGTGTCGCGCCCCTCATCGTA
>JAYFQB010000027.1:0-10079 GCA_034927385.1 Anaerolineaceae bacterium
CCCAGCCCCAGGCAGCCGAGCATATCGCCAATTTGCTTTATGAAATGGCGGAGGGATAGGAGTAGCTATGGTTACGCTCAACATCCTGTTCACCATTTTTGTCGTCCTCTTTGCCGTGATTGGGGCTGTTCGCGGAATGCGCAAGGAGCTGGTGGTAACCGTTTCGGGAATTCTGGCTCTGTTCATCATCCAGGAAGTTATCCCCCGCCTGATCGGCGATATCGATGGCACAAAAGTGCTCTACCTCGACATGATGGTCCTGTTTGTCTGCGGTTTCTTGGGTTACCAGACGCCAGCGTTTCGCCGTCTGTCCGAGACCGGTCGCTTCAACCGCGACACCCCAGTGGACTTTATCCTGGGAGCTGTGTTCGGGGCTCTGAACGGCTACTGGTTGATTGGCTCAGCCTGGTATTTCATCGACAAAGCGGGGTATCCGTTCAAATGGATCATCGCGCCGGACGCGGGTACTGAATTCGGACAGAAAGCGATTGAGCTCCTGCAAAACCAGGTGCCAGCACGCCTTGCGGGCAACAACCTCTACATAGCATTAGCGATCGCGGTAATTATATTGATCGGAGTGATGCTCTGATGAAAAAAGTACACTTCATCGGAATTGGCGGAACAGGCATATCAGCCATTGCCCTCCTGCTGCTTGAAAAAGGCTGGCAGGTTAGCGGCACGGATAAGTCCGCTTCACGCTACTTCGATGCGGTTTCAGCCAAAGGCGCTCGCACAATTCTTGGCCACAGCCCCGAGCTCGCGCTGGAAGCGGATGTAATTGTCCGTTCGTCGGCGGTCCATGATGACGACCCCGAAGTGCTTGCCGCTCGCGAAAAAGGTATTCCGGTGTTAAAACGGAACCAATTCTTGCCGGAACTGACCGCGGGTTACCAGACCCTCGCCGTGGCAGGCTCCCACGGCAAGACCACCTGCACCGCCATGCTTGTCACGCTGCTTCTGGGGCTGGGCATGGACCCAAGCTTTATTCTTGGCGCGCAAATCCGACCGCTGGCAACGAACGCCCACGCCGGCACGAGCAACATCTTCGTGATTGAAGCAGATGAATACGACAACATGTTCCTTGGCTTAAATCCCAAAGTCAGCCTGCTGACGAACATCGAATACGACCACCCCGACTTCTTCCCCACCCCGAAAGATTATGATCAGTCTTTTGCGGAGTTCATTCGCCGCACGCAACTGGGCGGGGCTGTAATTGCCTGCGCGGAAGATGCGGGCGTGGGCAACTTGCTCGCGGAAAACCAGTTTGAGGACATATCCATCCTGACCTATGGCTACACCGCGGATTGCACATATGCCATCCAGAACGAGCAGTGGAACGGCGAAGGTTACGACTTCACCCTGGTCCACACCCCTTCCAGGGAAAGCCTCGGTACCTTCTCATTGCACTTGCCCGGTCGGCACAACCTGCTCAACGCGGCTGGTGCCTTGGCGGTCCTGCACCAACTCGGGCTAAACGCCTCCTCCGCCAACAAGAGTCTGGCGGCGTTTGTGGGCACCGAACGGCGTTTCGAACAGGTCTGCCGCAGGGCTGACACTCTGGTGATCAACGACTATGGTCACCACCCCACCCAGTTGGACCTAACCCTCCAGGCTGCCCGGGAGCTCTATCCAGACCACCGCCTGTGGGCAGTCTGGGAACCGCACACCTTCTCGCGGACGGATCGCATGCAGGCTGCCTTCACCGCCGCTCTACAGCGGGCGGACCGGGTTGTAATCCTGCCGACTTATGCCGCCCGAGAAACAGTTCAAACGGACACCCCCCGCCAAATCGCGGAGAGTATCCCCGAAGCCAAAGCCGCTTACTTCGCGAGTTTTGCGGAAGCCGCGGATTACATCGCGAAAGAAGCCCAGGGGCTGAACGCGGTAATCGTCTTCTCAGCAGGCAAGGGTCCCGAATTTACGGACATGCTTTGCGCCAAACTGGAAACAAGGGGGCAGAATGACTGAACTTCCGCTTCGTAAACTCCAGGCTCTGTTTGGCGATCAACTGCAGGAAAGCGTTCGGATGGCAAATTACACCACCACCCGCGTCGGCGGTCCGGTCGGTGGAATGATTTCAGTCCACACAGCCGACGATATGCGCCGAGCTGTCAGGATCTTGTGGGAGCTCAACGTACCCTTCCGCATCCTTGGAAGCGGTTCCAACATGCTTGTCAGCGATTCAGGATACAAAGGCGTAATGGTGCACAACCGCTGTCACAACGTCCGAATTGACACCAAAACCGACCAGCCGGTTATTTTCGCGGAAGGCGGCGCCAACCTCGGCGCGGTTTCCAGACAAGCCAGCCTGAGAGGGGTTTCGGGCTTTGAGTGGGCAAACAGCATCCCCGGCACAGTCGGTGGAGCGGTTTACGGCAACGCTGGCGCGCATGGTTCGGATGTCTCCAAATGTCTGATAACCGCGCAGGTCATTTCGAAAGCTGGAGGCGAGCAAGCTCTGAACAGCGAAGGCATGGGTTTCCTCTATCGCTCAAGCAAGTTCAAGCGCAGCGGCGAAGAAATGGTCATCTTGAGCGCCAGTTTTAAAGGCACAAAGGTGGAACCCGAAGTAACCCAGCGGCTGCTTGCGGAACTTACGGAGAAACGCCGCCAGACTCAACCCGTTGGTCCCTCCTTCGGCTCGACCTTCAAGAACCCCAAAGGCGACTTCGCAGGCCGTCTGTTGGAAGCCGCGGGAATGAAAGGCGCGACCTCAGGGCATGCATCAATCAGCACCGTCCACGCGAATTTCATTTTGAACGACGGCGAAGCCATCGCCCAGGATTACTACCGGCTAATCCGACTGGCACAAAAAACAGTGAAAGAGCAATTTGATGTCGACCTGAACCTCGAGATCGAAGTGTTAGGTGAATTTGAAGATGACTGATAAATTGAACCTGGTTTTGATTTTTGGCGGTCGCTCCGGCGAACATGCCGTCTCGCTGAACTCAGCGCAGTCTGTGCTGAACGCGCTGGATGAGTCGAAGTATCGGATTTTCCAGGTCGGGATCACCACCGACGGGCTCTGGCTCTACGGTCCGGATGCCCATCAGGCATTCCGCGAAGGCAATTTCGACTCACTTTCCGAAGCGCTTGTGCTCAATGATTCCGGCAAACCCTATCTCTACACCCGCACAGGAAACCAGCTCGAAAGAATTACCCCCATCGATGTCGCCTTCCCGGTGCTACACGGCACTTTCGGCGAGGATGGAACCATCCAGGGTCTGTTCGAAATCCAAAATTGCGCCTATGTTGGCGCGGGTGTGCTTGGCTCCTCCGTGGCAATGGACAAGGCAGTCTGCAAACACGTGATGGAATCAATTGGCATTCCCGTGTTGGATTACGCCGTCTTTACCCGCCGCGCCATTCAGGAAAGCCTGTCAGAAACCATCGAAAAAGCGGAAGCAGTTGCCCCCTACCCGCTGTTTGTCAAACCAGCCAACCTCGGCTCATCCGTCGGCATCAACAAAGCCCGCAACCGTGAGCAGCTCACACTCGCGCTGCAGGAAGCAGCCCGCTTTGACCGCCGCATCCTGGTTGAGCGTGGGATTTCTCCGAGAGAAATCGAAATCAGCGTCTTGGGCAACTCAGAAGTTGAATGCACAGTTCCCGGTGAGATCGTTCCAGGCGACGAGTTTTACACCTACAAAGACAAGTACCAGTCCGGCGACCCCGAAGTCGCCATTCCGGCTCCCCTTTCAGAATCCTTGTCATCTCTCCTTCAGCAGTACGCGGTTGCGGCTTTCAAAGCCATCGACGGCGCGGGGCTTGCCCGGGTGGATTTTCTGATTGACAAAGTTACTGGCGATGCATACTTCAATGAAATTAACACCATGCCTGGTTTCACTCAAATCAGCATGTACCCGAAACTGTGGCTCTACTCCGGCTTAAGCTACGCCGGATTGGTGAACCGCCTGGTGGAGCTGGCGCTCACGCGAAAAGCCGAACAGGATGAAACCATCAGGAAGTACGAGGAATAAGATGGCAAGCGGATCCAACCGAACTACAAGGGCAGATGAGGTGCGAGCCCGCCGGAAAATCGAACCGGTGCGGCGCAAACCCATCCCAAGCAACCCTTCACCGCGTGTCTCAAGGGACGTCCAAAACGCTTCAAAGGTTGTAACCCGCCGGTCTTACACCAGCACGCAATACAACCGCACAGCAGCTACGCGCAACCGTTCACGCGTCTACATGCCCACCGGCACACCCGGCAGCGAAGTTCGCCTGCCTGCCCTACCCCAGTTTCACCTGAGCTGGCGTCTGCTTTCGGGCTTAATTGCCGTCGGGATGATCGTGCTGCTGTTCCTGATGGGGACCTCCACCGCCTTCGCTGTCGACCAGGTGAACCTGAGCGGTGGCATTCGTGTACCAGCCGAGGAAATAAGCCAGAAGCTGGACCTGCAAGGCGAATCGATCATCAAAATTATCCCCGCTGAAATCGAAAACCAGATCCTCGAAGCTTTCCCGGACATCAAATCCGTTGAGGTATCGATCAGCATGCCCTCAGAGATTGGCATCGTGATCCAGGAACGCATTCCCGCGATTCTGTGGCTCAAAGACGAAGAAATCACCTATTGGATCGACCAGGACGGCTTTGCTTTCACCGTCCGCGGGGAAGCCACCCTACCGATCAGGGTTTATGCCAACACCGAGCCGCCCCACCCGCTTGGATGGGTCTCTCCGGAGCTGCAGCTCGATGATACCGCAACCGAACCCACCGAAACTCTGCCGTTTGTGGACCCCGCTTTTGTCTCGACGGTGCAAAAACTGAACAGCATCAAACCCGCCGAAAGTCCCATGCTCTACGACAAAGAGAACGGGCTTGGCTGGCTGGACCCCCACGGCTGGCAGGTGTACTTCGGCGATGACGACGAAAACATTGACATGAAACTGCTTGAGTACTCCCGGATTGTTGAAGTCATACTGGATAGAAACTTGCAACCCGTTTTAATCAGCATGGAATTTCTACACGCACCTTATTATCGTTTGGAGCATTGACATGGAAGAAGAACCGATTGTTGTTGGTATAGATGTTGGCACTGCAAAAGTTTGCAGTCTTGTTGCCAGAGTCGAGAATGGCAGTAATCTGCGCATCCTCGGCGTTGGCATTGAACCCTCCAAAGGCATTCGCAAAGGGATCGTAACCGATATCAGCGCTGCCTCAGAATGTATCGCGCGTTCTATCGAAAAGGCGGAGAGAACCTCCGGTTTCGAGATCAACTCCGCGATTGTCAACCTGGCTGGAACGCAAGTCTCATCCACGATAAGCAAAGGTGCGGTCGGAATTTCTGGTCGTGTAATCCACCAGGAAGATGTCTATCGTGCGCTGGAATCAGCCCAGATGATTGCTGTGCCGCACAACCGCGAGGTCGTCCATGTGATTCAACGCGGTTTCAATGTGGACGGTCAGGAAGGCATCCGCCAACCGGTTGGTATGCACGCCTTCGGAATGGAAGTGGAAGCCCATATCATCACCAGTGCCGCCTCTTCAATGGAAAACCTCCGCCAGACAATTTCGGTGGCAGGTATCGAGGTTTCACAATTCGTACTCAACCCCCTCGCTTCGGGCGAGAGCGTCCTTTCCGAAACCGAACGCGAAATGGGCGTGGCGGTGATTGACCTCGGCGAAGGCACAACAAGCGTGGCAATTTACGTCAAAGGCGATGTTTTCCACGCCAATGTCCTCGGCATCGGCGGCGATCTCGTAACCTCCGATATTGCCCAGGGGCTTCGCCTGCCGCTCGAGGTAGCGGAAGAGGTCAAACTCAAACACGGCTATGCCGTCCTCGATGACATTCGCGAGGATGAATTCTTCAACGTGATTACCTTCGGCTCCGAACAGAGCACAAAAGTTGACCGCCGTGAGCTGGTCAACATTATCGAAGCCCGCGTGGAAGAAATCTTTATGATGGTCCACCAGGAAATCAAACACTCCGGCTACGACTCCCTCCTGCCGGCAGGTTTGGTCCTGACCGGCGGGGGCAGCCAGCTCCCCGGCATTCGAAAACTGGCGAGTAAAGTGATTGGTCTGCCTGCTCGGATTGGCAAACCAGAGCGCATGGTCGGTCTTACCGACCAAATTTCAAGCCCGGCATACGCCACCAGCATTGGACTGCTGGATTGGGGCATTCTTTTCAGTGAAACAACCCAGATCGCTATTGATGGATCTGGAAATTCGCACCGAACCAACAATAAAGCCAAAGCGGATGGCATTATGCAGTGGCTCAAGCGAATGTTGCCATAAATTATCAGAGAGCACATTGATAGAGGAGATCAAAATGGAAGCAAAACAAACTGAATCATTTGCAAGAATCAAAGTCGTCGGCATCGGCGGCGGCGGATGCAACGCGGTCAATCGCATGATTGCCGAAGGGCTGCAAGGCATCGAATTTATTTCCATCAACACAGACGCGCAGGCACTGCTCAAATCGCAAGCCCAAACGCGTGTTCGCATCGGCGACAAGTCCACACGCGGTCTTGGCGCTGGCGGCGACCCAAAAATCGGCCAAGCTGCGGCTGAAGAATCAGCCGAAGAGCTGTACGAAGTGCTCAAAGGCGCGGACATGGTCTTTGTCACCGCTGGTCTTGGCGGCGGCACTGGCACCGGCGCGGCACCTGTGGTCGCGCAGATTGCCAAGGAAATCGGCGCCCTAACGATCGGCGTTGTGACCCGTCCATTCTCCTTCGAAGGCGCCCACCGCTCCCGCTCAGCCGAGCAAGGAGCCATGCGGCTCAAAGAACACGCCGATACCCTCATTGTGATCCCTAACGATCGCCTGCTGCAAATCGTCACCAAGAACGTCGGATTGAACGACGCCTTCCGCATGGCTGACGACGTGCTGCGCCAGGGCATCCAGGGCATCTCTGAACTGATCACCATCCCGGGTCTGATCAACCTCGACTTCGCGGATGTGCGCACAATTATGTCCGAAGGCGGCGCGGCTCTTATGGCTGTCGGTCAGGCAT
Source organism: Anaerolineaceae bacterium (assembly GCA_034927385.1). GTDB lineage: Bacteria > Chloroflexota > Anaerolineae > Anaerolineales > Anaerolineaceae > Mesolinea. The sequence goes on from JAYFQB010000027.1 coordinate 6,967, forward strand.
CCGGTGAAGACCGTGCCAAGATCGCGGCTGAGCAGGCAATTTCAAGCCAACTGCTGGACGTTACCATCAATGGAGCCCGCGGTATCTTATTCAATGTGACCGGCGGCAGCAACCTCTCACTATACGAAGTCAACCAGGCTGCCGCGATTATCAAGGAAACCGCCAGCCCGGACGTGAACCTAATTTTTGGAGCGGTTGTCGACGAAAACATGGGTGATAACATCCGCATTACCGTGATCGCCACTGGATTTGACCGCGCGACGTCTCCCCAGGAGGCGGAGCCCGCTTTTTTTCGCCAGGAGACTCCCCGTCCCCAACAGGACCGGCTAAGCACTTACGATTCCCAGGCGAAAACCGTTCCTAACACCCAGCCAGCTCAGGCGAAGAAGCAGGAAGAGTATGTGTACAGCAGCGAAGTAGACATCACCCTCCCCGCGTTTGTCAGGCGAGAATTAAGTAAACGCTCAAACCAATAATTTGTTCAGGATCTCCTGATTGTGCTGAATCGGATCTTCCTTTGATTTTTCAGAGGAAGATCCGTGGCAAATTAGCCAAAGATCCCATATCTGGATTAATCTCCAAAGCAATTTCGCCTGCCCGGCAGCATGCCGTCTTTTTTGGGGGTAAAACCAAATACCATTCACTGTATGAAATTCCCAGGATTCGCTTAATTTGCACAAGGTTTCGCGCTGGTTCACCCCGCTAAATCCCGCTCTGGGTTTTAGGAAAAGCGCTGATTTTCTCTTTTCTGTCGATAAATGCCAATTCTACGCGAAAGAAAAACCCAACTCTTAAATAATCCAAAATTTTAAGGTTGTTAACCTTATTTTCCTTGTCTATTCCAACCCCCTGTGTTAAAATCCTGATACTAAATGTAGGGGTTATTAACAGCAGCCCCCCATATATAGGGGCTCGGTTTCTTAATAGGAGTTAACGAATGAAGTGCCCGTTCTGCCAATCTACTGATTCCAGTGTCGTAGACACCACCAAAGACGTCAACCACGGCACGATCCGCCGCCGACGTGAATGCGACCAATGCCATCAACGATTCAGCACCATTGAACGGACGATTATGAGCACTCCCCTCCTGATCAAACGAGATGACACACGCGAGGAGTTCGACCGCGAAAAGCTGCTCGCCGGCTTGCGAACCGCCTGCGCGAAGCGCCCCGTTTCGGCTGCTGCTCTGAATAACCTGGTGAACGAAATTGAAGCGGAATTACAAAAAAGAGGGCGGTCTGAGGTCAATTCGCGCGTTGTAGGCGACTTGGCAATCAAGGGGCTGTTAAAACTTGACCATATTGCTTACATCCGTTACGCGTCTGTTTACTTGCGCATGGACGATCTACACTCCATCCGCGATGAGATCGACCACCTGCTTACTGAAGAAGATTAATAACACAAACAACAGAGGACTACTATGCCTGAACCGACAGTCAACCACTCCGGATTACTCCAAACTCCTCCAATTCCGGAGAGTCTGGATAAAATCGACCTAACCGAAAATTCCCGCCAGGTGCTGGCAAAACGCTACCTGCGCCGTGGAAAGGACGGACAACCCATCGAAAGCGTGGATGAGATGTTTTGGCGGGTAGCCTGGCATGTTGCGGACGTTCCCGAACGCGAACATGACCAACAAGTTCTTGCAGAAACTTTCTACGACATGATGGTTTCAAAATCGTTCTTTCCGAACTCTCCAACCTTCACCGGCGCGGGAACTCCGCTTGGGCAGTTGGCTGCATGTTTCGTTCTGCCGATCTCCGATGACATGGGCAGGGCTTCGGATGGGATTTTCAGCACCCTGCGAAACGCAGCTCTCATCCAACAGACCGGCGGCGGAAATGGGTTTAACTTCTCGCGCCTTCGTCCGCAGGGTTCGATTGTCAACACCTCCGCCGGGCAGGCAACCGGTCCAGTGGGTTTCCTCAAAGTCTACGACGACGCCTTTGGCGAAATCGCCCAGGGCGGCACACGCCGCGGAGCGAACATGGGCGTTTTGCGCGTGGATCATCCGGACGTGGAAGCCTTTATCCAGTGCAAAACAAGCGAAATGGCAATCACCAACTTTAACATTTCGCTCGGAATCACCGATGCTTTCATGCAGGCTGTCGAAGATGATGCCGATTGGGATCTGCGTTTCCCGGACGTCCACGACCCGGCATACAAGAAGTTCCACGGCACCATCGATACGGCCGAAAAAGCTGGCGTGCCCGTCAAAACCATAAAGACCGTCAAAGCGCGCAAAATCTTCAACCTTTTCGTCCAACAGGCGCACCATAACGGCGAGCCTGGCGCGCTTTTCCTCGACGCCGCGAACCGCTACAACCCCGTTCCCCATCTTTATGAACTCGAAGCTACGAATCCCTGCGGCGAACAATGGCTTGGTCCTTACGAAAATTGCTGCCTTGGTTCGATCAACCTTGCCCAGATGCTCGGAGAAAATGGATTGGTCGACTGGGAAAAGTTGCGCCGGATGACTAAAACCGCCACGCGCTTCCTGGACCACGTCGTGGATAAAAACGCCTATGTTCCAGCCGTCCCGGAATTAAAAGAAGCCGCCCATAAAGCAAGGCGGATCGGGCTCGGGATTATGGGGCTGGCAGACCTAATGTACCACTGCGGCGTGCGCTACGGTTCCGAAGAATCCCTCGAATTCTGCGGTCAGGTGATGGAGTTTATTCGCTACTTCACCATGGAAACCAGCATTGAAATGGCTCAGGAGCTTGGGGCATTCCCCGCCATCAAAGGCAGTATCTACGACCCCGAAAACCTCACCTGGCAGGCACCCACTCCCCTCTTGCCATACAAGCGCGACTGGCATCGACCAAATTTGGACTGGCAGCGGATCATCGATGGGATCAAAGCCCACGGCATTCGCAACGCCGCCCAGACGACCATCGCCCCCACCGGCACAATCGGAACCGTGGCTGGCTGTGAAGGCTACGGCTGCGAACCTGTCTTCGCCCTGGCTTACGTCCGGCATGTTAACGACAATGGCAAGGACCTGCTGCTAAATTACGTCAGCCCGTTCTTCCAGGATGCAATCAATGCCGCCAATCTGCCCGAAGAAACCAAAGAGCAGATCATCAAACAGGTGATAGACCAAGGCTCCT
>JAYFQB010000258.1:0-4923 GCA_034927385.1 Anaerolineaceae bacterium
GGCGCATCCTTTTGACGACCCCCTGCCTGCATTCCACGAAAAATCATTTAGCTGGACAGATTGGGACGTTAAAGGCTTCACTGGAATCGAGCTATGGAACCAAATGAGTGAGTTTAAAACCCGCTCCCAGACCCTGCCAAAAGCCGCGTTAAACGCCCTTTCTCCCGGTTTCATGATGCTCAGTCCCCTCGGCCAGACCCTCAAACTCTGGGATGAACTGCTCCTGACCCGCAAGCACCCCGTGGTGGCTGTCGCGGGGGTGGACGCGCACGGCAGCACATATCATGCCGGTCCCTTCAAGGTTCAGGTCTATCCATACGAAACGCTTTTCCGTTCGATTACGACGCACATCATCACGCCAAACAACCTAAGCGGCGAGATCAATTCGGATCGGCGCATGGTCTACGAGGCTCTTGCCGCAGGGCACTGTTTTTGCGCGAATGACCTGCCGCATCCGACCCGCGGTTTTCGGTTCACCTGCAATAATAACGATGGAACCTTTTGGATGGGCGATCGAGTCCGCGCTGAATCCGGTCTGACGTTCCAGGTACGGGCGCCTGTTCGGTCCCACATTCGCCTGCTAAAAGATGGGCGGCTGGCACACGAAGTTCGCGACCGCGAAGTGTTAACATATCTCACAAAAGAACCTGGAATTTACCGCGTTGAGGTCTACATAGATTACCGCGGGCGGCATCGAGGCTGGATCTTCAGTAACCCAATTTACGCGGACTAAGAATACTGTCAGCCTTTTTTAAGGTCACAGAAAGCACTCTCCCTAACCACCCGTATCCTGCTTTTATCCTGAACAGGCAGACAAAACCGATTGGGTTGTTTCGTTGGTATAATTCCAGAATGGCTGCCATGCAGAATTTCTTGGCGTTGATCGAACGCAAAATTCAAGGTTTGCTCGAGGGTACGGTGGACAAGCTGCTCTATCCTGGAGCCGCCTCCTCCCTGAGCATCCAGCTTGTCAGAATGATCGATGAAAGAATTACGGCTCAAACCGACACTCGCGAGAAGTTCGCGCCAGATTTGATCACGCTCTACGTTTCGCCTGAAAAGTGGGATGCCTGGCAGGAAGCCGTGCCAACCCTGGACCGCGTCGCTGGAGAAGTTGAAGCCACCTGGCTCGAACAAGGATACCAATTCAGAGTGCCGCTTCACATTCAACTGGCTCAAAACCCCAACCTGGCAATGGACGCCATTGAAATCTCCACCGCATTAACGCTCCCCACCACGGACACCTCGAAAACGGAGCTTCAAGTTCTGGTTCCGGAGGTTCCTTCCGCGCCGGTTCTGCCTGAGCGTGCCTATTTCATCATCAACGGCAAAGAACAATTTTTTCTGACCAAATCCATCATAAAAATCGGACGCCGCAGCACAAACGATATCCAGCTTGATGACCCAATGGTGTCGAGAGACCATTTGCAGCTTAGAGCAAAGCAGGGTCGTTACCTGCTTTTTGACCTGAGTTCAACAGGAGGCACCTACCTTAATAACAGTCCGGTCAAAACTGCCAACCTCAAGCCGGGTGATGTCGTCCGAATCGGTAAAACCCTGCTCATCTACAACCAGGATGTTCCTGGAACCGGGTCCAACCCGACCACAATGATAACCCCCGAGGAATAACATGTCTGCCACTGTCGGTCTTATTTTGCGAGCCGTTTTCATTGTTTTTTTGTACATTTTTTTGGCTGTGTCGATCTGGATGCTTTGGCGCAGTGTGGTTTCGAAACAAACACAGCAGGTGAACAACACCATTCCCGGACTGACGATTTCCACATCGGTCGGGCTCGAAACTGTCTCACAGACCTTTGCCGGCGCCGAAATCCTGATCGGGCGAAGCCTGGATTGTGATTTCATCATGGAAGACGCGACAGTATCATCCCGGCATGCCCGCCTGTACTACGCCCTCAACCAGTGGTGGTTTGAGGACCTCAAGTCCACAAACGGCTCTTTCCTCGATGGAATTCGGGTTGAAGAACCAGTGGTGGTAAAAGAAAACGATGAGATTTATTGCGGCGACGCAATTTTCACGATAACCATAAAACCTATTGAACAAGAAGAGAGGCGAAAATGACACAAGAGTTTGCGTTTGGGATCATCGGGGGATCAGGGCTTTACGGTTTTGCCGGGCTGCAGAATGTGGAATCCATTGAAGTGGACACACCTTTTGGCAAGCCTTCCTCACCGATTGTGATCGGCGAGATCAAAGGAAAAAAACTGGCTTTTCTGGCACGCCATGGGATTGGGCATGTCCTCTCACCCTCCGAAGTGAACTACCGCGCGAACATTTACGCCTTCAAAGAATTGGGCATCGATAAGCTCATCAGCGTCAGTGCCGTCGGCTCCCTTAGGGCGGACTACGCCCCCGGGCATATCGTTGTGCCAGACCAGGTGTTCGACTTCACCAAGGATCGCAAGCGCAGCTTTTTTGGCGATGGGATTGTTGCCCATATCAGCACCGCCCAGCCATTTTGCCCCAAACTGAGCGCCCAGCTCCTGACCGCCTTGCGGGAACAGGATGTTGTCGTGCACGAAGGCGGCACCTACATCACCATCGAAGGTCCCCGTTTCTCCACCCGCGGCGAATCCAATACGTTCCGAACCTGGGGAATGTCTTTGGTGGGCATGACTGCCTCACCCGAAGTATTCCTGGCTCGCGAGGCGGAAATCTGCTATGCCACGATGGCTCATGTTACTGATTACGACTGCTGGCATGTTTCCGAAGAACCTGTGACCGTTGAAATGGTTATCAATACCCTATCCCACAACACCGCCGTGGCGCAAAACACCCTGGTTCGCATGGTCGAATTGATTTCCGAGGACGACGGAACCACAACCTGCGAGTGCGATGAAGCGCTGAAATATGCCATCATGACCAACCCCGCTAAGATCAACCAGGATACGAAAGCTAAGCTGCACCTCCTGGTTGGAAAATACCTCGGATAATCTTGTCTTCCAATACCGCCGCCCGGACGCAATCCAAAAAGACCAGGCTGCTCGCGCTGGCGGTATTTTTTCTATTCTTCCAGACAGCCGCGCTTTCGCTGGCAAACGGAACCCGGGTCCATTCTGAGCAACTACAGCCTGACTGGCTGGTTTTCGTACCCTTTGGTGTCTGGCTGGTGTGCGTGCTGGTGCTAAACCGCGCCATTATCCGCAAACTGCCGGTTCGGGATCCATGGATTTTCCCAACTTTTGCCGCGCTAGTTGGATGGGGGCTGCTGACCGTCTGGCGCCTTTCGCCCGACCTCGGCGTAAAACAACTCAGTTGGTTCGTGGTGGGTTGCGCCCTGTTTTGGCTAGGGCTCAACATAAACGGGCTCATCCGGCTGCTAAAACGCTATAAAGACTTCTGGCTGCTGGTAGGACTGCTGTGGATGGGTCTGACATTCTTTATTGGGGTAAATCCAACTGGTTCGGGCCCGCAGTTGTGGCTTCAGGCGCTTGGGCTTTACCTTCAGCCGTCTGAGCCTCTGAAACTGTTGATCATCATCTACCTGGCAGCTTTTTTCGCGGACCAGATCAAACCCAACATTACCCTGTTGGCTTCGGTTTTGCCCACATTGATTGTAGCGGGGGTGGCGGGCTTTTTGCTGGTATTTCAACGCGACCTCGGCACCGCCAGCCTGTTCGTCTGCCTCTATATTTTCATGCTGACGGTAACCACGCAAAAGAAGCGTTTTTTGTTGTTGCTGCCGGTTGTGGGCATCATCGCGGGGGTGGCTGGCTACTTTGTGTTTGACATCGTCAAAACCCGGGTCGATATCTGGCTTAGCCCCTGGGCACAGGCTTCCGGCGCCGCCTATCAACTGGTGCAGTCGCAAATTGCGGTTGCCGCCGGCGGTCTGGTGGGTACCGGTCCAGGTTTGGGCAGCCCCTTCTTTATCCCAGTGGCAATTTCGGACTTCATCTTCCCTGCTGTAGCAGAAGAAACCGGCTTGCTCGGCGGTTCGGCTTTGATTTTGCTGCTGATGATCCTGGTCATGAGAGGCATCAGCGTTGCTCAAACGACCAAAACAACCTTTGGTCGCTATCTGGCATTTGGCATATCCGCCTACCTTGGGCTGCAAACATTCTTCATTATCGGCGGCAACCTGGGCGTCCTGCCGCTTACTGGCATAACACTGCCATTCTTCTCCTACGGAGGATCGTCTCTCGTCACAAACCTACTCGCCGTTATGCTGCTGCTCAGGATCAGCTCGGATCCGGCAGCCGAACCACTGCCCGCTCCCATCCGCCGACCGTATCGCTGGGTGTCGGCTGTGTTCCTGGTTCTGTTCGTGTTGCTAATCGGCGCCACCAGTTGGCTGGCAATCTTCCAAAGGGAGGAGCTGCTGGCAAAACCTGAAAATCCGCGTTGGGTGGTATATGACCGATACTCACCGCGGGGCAGTATCCTGAGTCAGTCCGGAGAGGAACTGGCAATCACGACCGGCGAATCCGGCAGTTACCAACGGGAGCTGCTCGTGCCCTCCCTGAGCAACACCATCGGTTTCACCAGCGGACTCTACGGGCAGGATGGGCTGGAATTGAGCCAGTATCAGTGGTTGAGAGGCTATTCCGGCAGGGATTACGACACGCTCTTGCGCCACCAACTGCTATACAACCAACCACCGCCCGGCGTGGACATTAAACTTTCCATCAATGCCGCGTTGCAAAATACCGCCGATATTTTGCTTGGCGATATGAAAGGCGCGGTGGTTTTGCTAAACGCGACCACCGGCGAGATCTACGCGATTGCTTCCCACCCGTACTTCGACGCAAACACTCTGACCGATGACTGGGAGGAATTGCGCCAGGATCCTGACGCTCCGATGGTGAACCGCGCGACGCAGGCAACCTATCCGCTTGGTACGCTGGTCAGCAGCCTTGGGATGGCAACCTACTATAACGCGCCTCAATCCGCGCGAGGGTCGC
>JAYFQB010000068.1:0-8252 GCA_034927385.1 Anaerolineaceae bacterium
ACCTTCGGTCAAGTGCGCTCGCTGGTCAGTGCTGAGAAAAACTTGGAGACCTTCGGTCAAAACCCTTGCGAGGTCGGGAGGCCTCGCAAGAACAGGTGTGGTGCTGGTAAAATTTCATTATGCACACATACACCATCGAGAAGCCGATAATTTCTTGCGCAAACGTTCTGGGAGAATCGCCCCTTTGGGACTCTGCCAAAAAAACTCTCTTCTGGGTTGATATCGAGCTTGGATTGCTTTACGAATATCTGCCTGAGCTTCCGCTGCTGAATGTGCACAAGATCGGTCAGAAGCTCGGCTGCATTGCCTTAACCGAAACCGAGCATCTTCTCCTCGCGACGGAACTTGGCTTTGCTTTCTATCGACCCGGCGATGCATTTCCACAGAGCTTTCTCGATATCATCCCGCGGGATTCAGGAGCGATGTTCAATGACGGCAAGATATCCCCTTCGGGAGACTTCTGGGTCGGGTCAAAAGGACCTCGCGGTTTGGCGAGACTCTACCGCCTTAACCACGACCTCACAGTCGATTTAATCCTGGAAGGTTTGAGCATCTCAAATGGGATTGCCTGGAGCCTTGATAACCGGTTCTTTTACCATACGGATTCGTTCGACCGCTGCATCTATCGTTATGACCTGGTGAACAATCTTCCCATAAACAGGGAGGTTTTCTACACTCCCCCAATTGGAACTCCGGACGGTTTAGCGCTTGATACCGCTGGCAATCTGTGGATAGCTATTTGGGACGGGAGTCGTGTGGTTCAACTTTCGCCAGATGGAGAAGAACTGGCGCAGATACTATTACCAGTTAGCCGACCGACTTCTGTCGCCTTAGGTGGGCTAAAAATGCGCACGCTCTACATCACAAGTGCCTCCGTTGACCTATCGGAAGACGAAAAAAGCGCTCAGCCATATGCCGGGGCGCTTTTTTCTGTTGAAGTAGGTGCCGAAGGACTGCCGACAGGTCGTTTTCACCTACGCGCATCCCAGGAATAATTTACAATAGCATCCTAATCTTCTTCGACCTCACCCGACTTTTCGTTGCGCAGTCGGTCGTGAGTGTTCAAAATTCGCTTCCTTAGCCGCAGGCTTTCCGGAGTAACTTCCAATAGTTCATCTGGGCCAAGGTACTCAATCATTTCGTCCAGGCTCATCTGGCGAGGAGGATTCAGCCTTTCTTCCAGGTCCCGGATGGATTGGCGCATATTCGTAAGATGCTTTTTCTTGGCGATATTGATCGAGAGGTCCTGAGACCTGGGGGTCTCGCCGACGATCATGCCCTCATAAATCTCCACGCCCGGACCAATAAAGAGCGTGCCTCGTGGTTCCGCGTTTTTCAAGCCATAGGTAGACGAAACTCCATCTTCGCGGGCAACAATTGAGCTCGTGTTTTTGCTGTCAATCGCTCCTTCAACCGGCTGATCACCGACATAAAAGCTGGTGAGAATACCTTTACCTCGCGTGGCGTTCAGGAATTTGTATCTGAAACCCAGTAATCCGCGAGTTGGCATGGAGTAAATCAGGTGGACCGTACCATCCGGATTGTTGGTCATGTTGGTCATCTTCCCCTTACGCTGCCCCAGCATCTCCACCACAATCCCAACACTGTCGCTGTCAACGTCGATGTGAACTTCCTCGAATGGTTCCAGCTTCCGCCCATTTTCGTCTTCTATGATAATCGCTTCCGGTCGGCTAACCTGGAACTCGTACCCCTCGCGCCGCATAGTTTCGATCAGGATTCCGAGGTGCAGTTCGCCGCGTCCGGATACCAGGAAGGTGTCTTTCTGATCAGTTTGAGCGACCCTTAACGCAATATTTGTCCGCAGTTCCTCCGAAAGCCGTTCCCAGAGTTTGCGCGTGGTGCCCCATTTGCCTTCCCGACCGCTAAGGGGCGATGTGTTCACGCCAAAAGTCATCTGGACAGTTGGCTGCTGCACTTTTATCGCAGGCAGAACTTCGGGGTTTTCCACGTCTGCCAAAGTCTCACCGATCTGAATATCCTTTAGCCCGCCGATCGTAACAATTTCGCCTGCGTCAGCCGTGTCAATAGCGACTTTTGCCAGCCCCTGATAAGCGAACAGGTACTTTGCCTGAATCCTCTCAGAAGAACCGTCCAACTTAATTCGCATCACCTGCTGCCCAGCTTTGATCCTGCCCGCGTGGATTCGACCCGTCGCGGTAACGCCGCTGTATTCATCATACCCGAGGTTGGTAACCAGAAGCTGGAAAGGAGAGTCAACATCCACCATGGGTCCGGGGATGTTTTTAAGGATGCAGGTAAATAATGGAGCGAGGTTTGTTTCCAAATCGGCGGTTGTCCCTGCCTTGCCTGTAAGCCCATCCGCATAGATGATCGGGAACTCCAACAAATCGCTGCTCGCGCCAAGCTCCACAAACAGGTCAAACGTTGAATTTAATGCCTGATCCGCATCAGCATCCCTGCGGTCCAGCTTATTGATGACCACGATGGTTGGCAGGTTTTTCGCAATGGCTTGCTTGAGCACAAATCGGGTTTGAGGCTTGGGACCTTCAACCGCGTCCACCAACAGGAGAACTCCATCTACCATGTTCATAATCCGCTCCACCTCGCCGCCAAAATCGGCATGTCCAGGCGTATCAACGATGTTGATTTTTACCAAATCTCCAGTTTCAGGGTGTGGCAGGGTAATGGCGGTGTTTTTCGCCAAAATGGTGATTCCGCGTTCCCTTTCCAGGTCATTGGAATCCATAACCCGTTCCTGGACCTTTTGGTTTTCACGGAAAACCTTTGCCTGCTTAAGCATTGAATCAATCAAAGTAGTTTTCCCATGGTCCACATGCGCGATAATTGCTACATTTCTTATATCTTTACGTTCCGACAGCATAACCTTTTCTCCAATCAGCATAAAAAAACCCGGCGAACCGGGTTTCTGTTATTCATTCAGACCAATTACGTCCCAAAAAAATGGGGGCGCCTCCACCGGTTCATCGACAATCTCGACAGCATTTCTCAGTTTTTCCAAAACCTGGTTTAGCTTCTCTTCATCATTGGCATGAACCTCAAATAGAGGTTGTTTTTCTGCGACGATTTCTCCGATTTTTACTTTGACCATGATGCCCACGCCAAAGTCGATTTTGTCGCCTTTTTTCGATCGACCAGCCCCAAGAGCTACTGAACTTTCGCCAACTTCCTTTGCGTCCACCGTCTTAACCCAGCCACTTTTACTGGCTGTGATGGTTCGGTGCAAGCTTGCTTTGGGCAGGAGTTCAAGGTCGCGAATATAAGCAGTGTCCCCGTTTTGGGCGGAAATCAATTCTTCAAGTTTTTTCATGGCACTGCCATCTGTGATGGTTTGTTCTGCAATTGCCAGCGCTTCCTGCATGGATGCTGCCTTTTTTCCGAGGATCAGCATGTAGGCAGCCAGATGCAAACAGTGATAGCGATAATCCGCCGGAGCTTTGCCCCTCAAAAGTTCAACCGCTTCTTTAAGTTCAAGCGCGTTACCAACCGCCTCACCAAGAGGCTGGTCCATCGGAGAAAGCACCGCGATCACGTTCCGCCCGCTCAATTTGCCGATGGAAACCATCACGTTAGCGAGCTTTCGGGCATCTTCGAGCGTTTGCATGAACGCGCCTTTTCCGACCTTCACGTCCAGGACGATGGCATCCGCTCCGCCTGCGATTTTCTTGCTCATCACTGAGGAGGCGATCAAAGGAATTGACTGGACCGTTCCGGTAACATCTCTCAGGGAGTACAGCTTCCCGTCAGCTGGAGCCAAATCCGCGCTTTGTCCCGTCAGGACGATCCCAATTCGCTTTAACTGCTGAATGAACTCCTCGGTGGTAAGGTCGCTTCTGAATCCAGGAATTGATTCGAGCTTGTCAATGGTTCCTCCACTAAAGCCCAAACCCCTTCCAGACATTTTCCCAACAGGCAAGCCGCAGGCGGCAACCATCGGCGCGACACTCAATGTTGTCTTATCTCCAACGCCGCCAGTTGAGTGTTTATCCACCACCAGCGCGTCAATTTCGCTCAGATCGAGCACTTCTCCTGAATGCGCCATGGCAATGGTCAGATCTGTTATCTCCTGGTCCGTCATCCCGTTTAGAAGAACAGCCATAGCCCAGGCTGACATTTGGTAGTCGGGTATCTCGTCATGAGCATAACCGGCAACCAAAAAATCAATTTCGGGCTTTGTCAGGACTTCATTGTCCCGTTTTTTGATGATCAGATCCAGCGCGCGCATTGAACTTCCTTATTCCGCAGGATAAATACATATCTTTCGATTCGGCTCTTCGCCTATCGATTCAGTGTAAACCAAATCGTTTTTCCGCAACTCGATGTGTACAATCCTGCGTTCGTTTGCGGGCATGGGCTCAAGGCACTGCCGGCGTCCGGTTGATATAACCTGTTCAGCCATTCTTCGCGCGATCTTCTGAAGCTCAATTTCGCGGCGGTGACGGAAGTTTTGGATGTCGAGCTGCAGCGGAACCCACTGGTTTACTTTCTTGTTAACCATCAAGCTCACGATGTATTGCATAGCGTTCAAAGTTTCAGCCCGGCGTCCTATCAAAAAGCTCAGGTCAGAGCCTTCCAGGTTTACATAAACCACTTCGCGGTCTTCGTCTTCCTGGTATACCCGGGAGACAGTCACACCTGCCTTTACATCCATTTTTTGAAGTAGTTCAACTACTAATTCGCGGACTACTTCCTCGATCTCAGTCAATTCGAGCGCAACAGGTTTTGAGACATTCTCTGCGTTTTCAGCCTCAAAAAGCTCACCAAAAGTGAGTTCATCTTCTTTTTCAGGGGAGACGCCATCCAAAACACTTGATTGGCTGCCATCCAGAACGGTCAGTTTGATGCGAGCTTGTTTGGAAGCAAACCGGAATAGGTTCCGTTTACCTTCATCCAAAATCTCAACTTCCACTTCCTTTCTTTCAACCCCTAATTCCTCCAAACCTTTCGCGATAGCTTCTTCGACGGTCGGAGCAATTACTTCAAGAGTGGTATTGTTTTTTGTCATCAGACACACTCAACTTTCAATAGACTTAATTCTTCATCTTTGGGCGCTGCTTTTTTGCAGAAGCACGAGCTGAAGGTTTGGCGACCTTTTCCACGACAACCGGCTTTTCTTCTTCCTCTTCGTCATCCAAATCCGGAAGCACAATTGTCGGTTTGCTTTCTTTTGGTTTTGTCTTGATCCAGGGAAAAATCCTTGACCAATCGGTTTTACCCATTGCAGCATATTGGGCAACGGTTGTCAGGTTGCTGACCACAAAATAAAGTGCCAGACCCGCGGAGAATTGAAACGCGAGAACACCCATCATGACGGGCATGGTCATGTTCATGCTGTTTGTCATGGCTGTTGTTTGGTCTGTGCTGGCAGCGTCTGCAGGGGGTGTCATAACCCGGGTTTGAACAATCGTGGACAAAACAACCAGGATCGTCAATACTGGAATGCCAATTCCGCCGATAATTAGCCGTTCTGGCTGACCAAGGTCCATCCAGAGGAAACGATTTTGAATGGGGAGAATTTTATTTGGGTCAAGGAATGGATAGATGATCCGTTCCAGTTTAATCAGTTCGAGAGGCGTGCTCGCCATCGCCTTCATGATGCTTTGATACAAGCCAATGATGATCGGGAATTGGAGCAGCATCGGAAGGCATGAACTGAAGGGACTGACTTTGAGTTCTTTATAGAGCTTCATTTGCTCTTCCGCGAGTTTTTCCTTGTTGTCTTTGTACTTTTCCTGCATTTTCAAGAAACGCGGATTTTTCTGAAGCTCCTGCATAGCCTGCGAAGATTTAATTTGCTTGGCAGTGAGCGGAAAAGTAATCAGCTTAATCAGAATGGTAAACAGAATAATCGCGACGCCAAAATTCTTGACCAGCATCGTGATCATCAACAAAACATTGGTAAAAGGTTGAACAATCAGGGTATCCCACATAGTCGGCCTCTCTATTTCTCAGGTTTGAAGGTCCAGACAGGCTGACCTTGGAAATCAAATGCATTGACCAGATTGTCCCCTTTAATGGTACCCACAAGGATCAGGGTGTCCGTAACGACGGGCGTGTTATACACATTCCCGCTCACAACCCTGGACCAAACTGCCTGGCGGTCCATGTTATAGAAGGTGATCGTACCGTCCTCAAGCGCGACAACAAAGCCTTGACCTTCAATCAGTGCTAATCCAGCCAATTGGGAACCGCCGGCGTTGAACTGCCAGTTTTCAAGACCTGTCTCGGGAGAGAGAGAGTAAATTTTGCCGTTTTTATCGTTAAAGATGACCTGACCGTCCACAAAGATTGGTTTAGCCCATACGCTGCCAAGTGTTCCTGCAGCATCGTAGCGCCATACAATCTCTCCATCCTGACGGTTAATTCTAACGAATTCGTTCCCAAGTGAACCAACAAAGACAGAGTCAGTTTCGGCGTCGTATGCGGGAGCTGCAATAACAGCACCATTCATTGCGGTCTCATGAAGAGTAGTTCCATCCGCCTTGTTGAGAAAAACGACTTTGTGGTCCTGGGAGCTGACGATGACCATATCGTCGATTACCAGAGGTTCCGTGATGTACGCGAATTGACCGCTGTGGGTCCAAACAAGGTTGTTGTCAACATTAATCGCGTAGATATTGCGATCCGTGTTAGGCACAATAATCAGGTCACCATCCTTCGCTGCCTTACCCTGGAACCACCCTTTAGCGCCAGTGAAAGTCCAGTCAACAGACGGGGTTTGGACAGTGTTGATTTTGAGAAAATCGTTGGCTAAGTCTCCAACATAAATCGAATCGCCCTCAATCAAGGCAGGGGCATAAAACACCTGCTTAACGCTTGACTTCTCAGGGTACCGCCAGACGGCTTTGCCGTTCGCAGGGTCAATCTTATAGACATAATTCATGTAAGAAACATAAATTTGATTTTCCGCAGCACTGATGCCCGGTGTGCTTTCTGACCGGGGACCAGTCGCGCATCCAGCGAGAATCAGCCCCGCCAGAAGGATAATTACAAAGGAACGAAGGTATTTTTTACTCATTTATCTCCTATGGTACCGGATCGAAGCCGCCTTGGTTAAACGGATTACAACGGACTATCCGTTTTACGCCCATCCACCCGCCTTTTATCGCGCCGTATTTATACACAGCCTGATAGGTGTAATGGGAGCAGGTTGGGTAAAACCGACAGGTGTTTGGCGGCAAAGCTTTTGAGATTGTTTTCTGATATGCCTTTATCAGCAGCAAAATCACAAGCCTCGGCAAATTAGTTACAGTCCTGGGCAAATCCGATAATTCCGGATCACAGGTCTGGCAATTTGCTTCTATTGGGTTGGCTTGCTCAGTCATCGCGTAAATTCACTTACTGATTCGATTAAACAAATCCTGAACCGCGGCGTCAACCTCCCGCGGTTCAGCATAAAGAAGCTTTTTCCTGGCAATCAAAAGACAGTCCATGCCGATTGCAAGTCGTTTCAGGTGTTCCAGTTCTCTGGCTCGTACACGGCGTCTGCACCGGTTACGCTGAACCGCCCCTCCAACAGCCCGACTGGCAATCACTGCGTATCGTATGGTTGGAAGGTCGTTTTTCTTCGTCACGAGAATTGCCAGCGAATTCGCTACAGATTCTCCCTCTTGCTTGACCCATTGGATTATTCTGGGGTCTTTGAGGTGGATGATCGAAAGCCCGGTGAGGGACCTAACCTCCATCCGGTGACGATTTACCAGCGAACGCGCTTGACGTGATTGTTAGCCTTGGTGGCGAGCTGATGGCGCCCACGCAGGCGGCGGCGCTTCAGGACATCCTGACCATCACTTGTCGACATGCGGGCTCGGAATCCATGCACACGCACACGGCGGCGAATTTTGGGTTGATAAGTTCGTTTAGTAGACATTACAATTCCTTTCAGAAATCCGTCAGGGCTGCCTTAGCATACCGCAACAGACGTTTTAGCAGTAGATTTAGTCAATAAAATAACCTGATAATTTTACCCTATTCAGCTTTCTCGTCAAGTGAAATCAGCTTCAGTTTTAAATACTCATGTAGGATTGTCAATCATCTTGGACACGCTGAGCTAAAAAAGAAACAGGGGAAATGAAGCCCAAAGGTTTCATCGGAATACGGTTAGAGCGGTTATTATGACGTTTCAGTTGTGTTCTAAAATCCGAGAAGGAATAGAACACGGCACGGCTGTAAAACCTCTTCTGGTCTTCTCTATGACTCCTTTCTACTTTGCCATTATGCCTGGGTGTGTAAGGTTTGATGCGCTTATGGTG
>JAYFQB010000109.1:0-13826 GCA_034927385.1 Anaerolineaceae bacterium
TCATTTCTTGTGTTATCTTATTCATAGCAGGATCTGGTTCCTCCGTTTTGGTTGAGGTGGTGCTCTAACCTTTATGGTAGTCCATTTCCTGCTATTCTATTTTTTACAGTACACTGTCCAAGATGTATGGTAATCCTACAATTAATCCGCCTACAAAAGACCGAAATCCAGTGTGATTCTATTGCCTTTTTTGATATAATAAAAATTCGGCATTTAAGGAAAGCTTATTGCCTATAAATTACCGCCTGGTGCCAGGCACCGAGCTTAATAACAGGAAGGTCACACACATGAAAGAATACTCAACCGCCTCCATTCGCAACATCGTCCTTGCGTCTCACAGCAATTCGGGCAAAACGATGCTCGCCGAAAGCCTCTTGCACTTCACCGGTGCAACCACCCGCCTCGGCACAATCGAAGATAAAACCACGGCTTCAGATTTTGACGAAGAAGAACAGCGCCGCGGCATTTCGCTCTTTACCACGGTTCTGCCGGTGCTCTACAAGGATCTCAAACTCAACCTGCTCGACACTCCCGGTTACACCGATTTCGTCGGCGAGGTCGTTTCGGCGATGCGTGTCGCGGACTGCGCTCTCATCCTGGTTGATTCCGTTGGCGGTCTCGAAGTTGGCACGGAAGTAGCCCTGCAATACGCGGAAACTTTCGGCATCCCCAAAATCATGGTCATCAACAAGATGGACCGTGAAAACGCCAGCTACCAAAAAGCTCTCAAATCCGTCCAGGACGAAATCGCTGCACGCCTGATCCCGATGCAGTTGCCAATGGGCGAAAAAGCAGATTTTAAAGGTGTGATAGACCTGGTCTCCATGAAAGCCTACGAAGGCGATGGAAAGAAAGCGGTTGAAATCCCCGCCGACCTCAAGGCAGAAGCAGAAGAAGCCCGCACTCTGTTGGTGGAAGCCGCCGCCGAAGGCGAAGACAGCCTGCTCGAGAAGTATTTTGAAAATGGCGATCTGACTTCCGAAGAGATCCTCCTCGGTTTGCGCAAAGCCATCCAAAACAGCAATATCATCCCGGTGCTCGTTGCTGCTGGCGGTCGCAACATCGGTATCCAACCCCTTTTGGACACCCTCGTTGCCCTCGCCCCAAGCCCCGTGGAACTCCCGGCTGTCAAAGCCAAAACCCCCAAGGGTGAAAGTGAACTGTCTTATCAGGACGCCGGTCCGATGGCTGCCTATGTCTGGAAGACCACTGCCGACCCATTCGTTGGACGGCAAACATACTTTAAAGTCTATTCCGGTGTGGTCACCTCCGACACCCGCGTCTGGAACGCGAGCAAAGGCGAGGAAGAACGCCTGGCTGGTGTCCAGGTTCCGTTCGGCAAAGAAATGCTTCCCGTCAGCGTAATCCACAGCGGCGATATTGGCGCGGTTGCAAAACTTAGCGTCACCACCACCGGCGACACTCTAACCACCAAAGACCAGAATATCACTCTCCCGGTCCCTTCCTATCCCAACGCTCTCTACCGTGTGGCAATCAACCCAAAAACCCAAAGCGATGCCGCCAAGATGAGCCAGACGCTGACCCGCATGACCGAAGAAGACATGACCCTTACATGGGAAATGAATCCTGCAACGCACCAGACTCTCCTGTTTGGCATGGGCGATCAGCACCTCGACGTCGCGCTGAAACGCATGGAGCAGAAATTCCAACTAAATCTCGTGACCCTCGAACCAAAGGTCCCCTACGAAGAGCACATCACCCGTGAAGGCGCCGCAACCTACCGCCATAAAAAACAAACCGGTGGTTCCGGTCAGTTCGGCGAGGTCTCGCTCAAAGTCTTCCCGATCGAAGGCGAAGATTTCACCTTCTCGAATGATGTTTTTGGCGGCGCAATCTCCAACAACTACATGGGTCCGATCGAAAAAGGTATCCGCAATGTAATGAACGATGGCGTCGTGGCTGGTTATACAGTCCACAACGTGGGCGTCTCGGTGGTGGATGGAAAAGAACACCCCGTCGACTCCAAGCCTATCGCCTTTGAAATTGCAGGTCGTGAAGCCTTCAAGATCGCCTTCAAGGAAGCAAATCCCGTCCTCTACGAGCCGATCATGCGCGTCGCGGTCACCGTCCCCGAAGCCAACATGGGCGATATCATGGGCGACCTCAACACCCGCCGCGCCCGCGTTCAGGGTATGGACACCGAGCACGGCAAGTCCACCATCAACGCGCATGTCCCGCTTTCCGAAATGATGCGCTACACGACCAACCTGCGGTCAATGACCGGTGGTCGCGGCCTCTTCTCGATGGAGTTCGACCACTACGAAATGGTTCCAACCCAGATGGCGCGCGAGATCATGGACGCCCGTCAGAAAGAACTGCACGAAAGCGAGTAGTACCCCTCTTAGGAAACCGAGGCTGACCATCAAGTCAGCCTCTTTTTTTTGCCTGATTCAAAAATTATCGCCAGAAGGGAAAATCAGCCGTGTTGCACAAACTCATACTGATGGTAATCAGCAACCGGTCTATAACCGACTTCCTGGTAGATCTTATTACTCGTAGGGTTGGAGAGGTCTGTGAAGAGGTTCGTTTGTTCGTAACCCCGCGAAAGCAGTTCCTTTGAAACCTCAGCCACCAAAGCCCTCGCGTACCCCTTCCGCCGTCCGGCTGGCAGGGTGTAAACGCCGCTAACGCAAATGCCTTTGATCTGCGGGCGGCTGGCAATCGTAAGGCTGACCACTTCGCCTTCGACCTCCCAGAAGAAAACGTGCTGCCTTTGAATAGTTTCCAGCATGGATTGGGCGGTGTGCGGCTTTTTGTGCCCGACCACAACTTCTTCAGTCATCGAGTTCAGCATATCCGCAGCCTGCTGTGCTTCGTCTTCCCGCGCTAATCGCATTTTCCCCGCCGGGTAATCCACATCCACAACCTGCCGCAGTTCATATGCCCGTGTACGAACAACCTGCCGCGCCAATTGCCCAGTCTTTTTCTGCCAGATATCCGCGAAACAATCGCTGACCTCGTCCACGCCATTAACTCCTGGCAGGTCCCATCCCATGCCCACCAATGTATCGGCAAGTGCCTCTAACGCCTCTCTAACCAACGGTTCGCTCTGGACAATCAGCGCGTAGGGCGGGGTCATTAGGGCAGAAGCCCGCTTAACCCCGGCTTCATCCTTAACCACAGCCATCAAGGGGTCTTGCTCGCCATAAGCATGCGGGTCGGACTGAAGGCGCAGTGCCAGCCCCAAAATCAGGTTGTTTTTCGTTTCAGCCCCTTCCCAAAGGTGGCGAGCTTGATTATAGAAAGAGAGGGCGTCATCAAAAAACGTAACCGAAAACATTCTTACCTCTGGTGGTCTTACGGCTTCCAGCCAAAATCGTCCAGGTCAACAGCATCCTCAACGTCAAAGCGAACGCCTTCTTCTTCCAGCAGTGCCCGCTGCAGTGCCGCGTCAGGCCCTGTCAGGCTGATTTTGCCCAGTCGGTTGATCACCCGCTGCCAGGGCACCTTTCTCCCCCCGGCAAAGCGGAGCGATGCGAGAGCAAAGCCAACCATCCGCCCGCTGCAACCGCCCACAAGCTTGCCAATTTGACCGTAAGTGGCAACTTTTCCCAATGGAATTGCTTCTACCATGTCAAAAATACGGTCATGCAGCGTTCCTTGACCAACAGATTTCATGCTTAAACTCCCTGAACAAAATCTTTCAGAGAATTTCGGCGTTTTGGATCCCGCAGCTTCCGCAACCCCGCGCTTTCAATCTGCCGGATTCGTTCGCGAGTCAGGCCAAAAAGAACGCTGATTTCCTCCAACGAGTGATAAACGCCGTCTTTCAATCCAAAACGCAGCTCGAGAACCTCGCGTTCGCGTTCGGGCAACCCCATCAGCGAATTCCGCACGGTTTCCCGCAGGTTATCGCGCATAACTTCTTCCATCGGTTCGATCGCGTCCATGTCGGGGATATAATCCCCCAACGTGCTGTTTTCCGCATCTCCCACCGGGCTTTCCAGCGAGACAGGCTCTTCGGCGGACTTCAGAACTGCCTCCACCTTCATGGTGGCATCATCCCAGCGGTGCAAAAGACCGGGATCCGCCAATTCGCGGCTGCCTCCAATCTCCAGAATGGCGCTTACATCCTCCGCGGAAAGAAACCCCGATTTGACCGCCATCTCGGCATAGGTCGGGTCCCGCCCCAAAGTCTGCACCAGGTTATGCTGCACCTTGATCAGCTTGCTGATCGCCTCAACAATATGCACCGGGATGCGGATGGTTCGGGCGTTTTCGTGGATGTAGCGCGTGATCGCCTGGCGAATCCACCAGGTGGCATACGTGCTGAACCGAAAGCCCTTAGCCGGGTCAAACTTTTGGATTCCCCGCAGCAAACCCATGTTGCCTTCCTGGATCAAATCCTCCATGGCAATGCCCTTATTGTTGTAGCGTTTGGCAATGCTCACCACAAGCCGCAGGTTATATTCAACCAACTTCCGTGTGGCAATCATTGCGCTTTCTTCCACCCGGCTGATGCAGTTCTCCATCTCACGCTGGCTAACCTCCAAAAACGGTTCAACGCCGCTTTCCCACTGCTCGAGCACCTGATCGTTCAAACATGCGGGCAGGATATACGCGTCCATAAAGAAACGCAGCAGGTCGCGCGCCAGATCCTCCCAATGTTTATCGCTGCCCCAACGGGGATCATCCAGATAGGCGCGGATGTACGGAGGATCCGGCATTTCAATGCTTTTCTGCAATTGTGCGGCTTCCAAAAGCACCTTCTGCGCCTCAGGCGCTGGATACGAGAGCCTGGCGGCGTCCATCTCCACTTGTTGCCAGGTGGATTTCATATCAGCATAGATACGCTCAAGATGCAAACCGTCATCGCCAGTTCTATAGAGACCTAACTGCTCCTTCGCCTGGACAATGATCGCCAGGTAGAACTCCTGCTCCGCCAGCAGCAGCTCCTCCCGGCTGATATCCCGCAAATAGAGTTGAATGGGGTCATCAATCACCTCACCACTCTCAATTTCCGGGGTTTGTTCCTGTTGTTCCTCACTCAGTTCAAAATCATCCATATCGTCGTCAGACATCGTTAAGCCTTATCTCTGGAATTGCTTTTAATGGAAGAAGTTCTACGAACACGCGTGCTCCCCCCGGCTTCAGGCGCAAGCAATGCCTTGTCTAACAAGCGGCGCTTTTGCAGTAACTCGAGGTATAAAACCTGGACTTCCTCATCCGTATACGTTCTGGATTCAAGTTCATCAGACTGGAGGAATTTTATTTCATCCAGCCTGTCTTCCAGTCGGTTCAGGCGCATACGCACGACCGCCCGTATTTCGTGTTGATCGCGCTTTTCTTTCGTTAGGCTGTATTTACTATCCGAGGAGTTGGGGTTTTCCTCAAATTCAAGCGCGGCGGTTAAGTGGGCTTCAATGTAATCCGCCGGCATATAGTCCACCTGGCGCAGACTGTCGGAGACCAGCTCAAAGCCGGCGAGGGTATCGGCGTTAAGGAAATCAGATTCCATAATCGGGTCAAGCCCTAAGTTGACAAGAGTCTTATTAAGCCTGAAAAGCCCTTCGGGGTCCAGAAAGAGATCATGCATCAGGTAGCGTTCGAGTTTCTGGTTCTTGTTCGCAGGCTTGCTCAACACACTGGCAGGGATGACGTCCGACAGGTCGGTTTCGATCCTTTTTCGGCGCGTATGCGAGAGGTCAGTTCGTGTGCTTTGCAGAGACCGCTCATCTACGCGCAAAAAAGTAGCCAGCTGCTGGCGGTAAGCCTCCCGCTCCACCGCGTCTGCGACGTCATCAATCAGCGGCATCACCTGCGCGGCGATATCGCGTTTAACCTTGGCATCCCGCAAATCCTTGCCAACCGCCAGCGTTTCCATAACATGCACAACCACTGGCTTTGCCCTGGCAATGATCTGTCTCCAGGCATCGGGGTCCGCCAGGGCGATCTCATCCGGGTCCTTCTGGTCTGGCAGGGCGGTTACGCGAATATCCGCACTCAGATGCTGTTCAAAGCGCATCAAGCCGTGCGAATCAAACCGTATCTCAGACTCCTGGTCCATCGCCTTCCGCGCCGTTTCAAGACCTTTTAGGGTGGCGTTCTGACCAGCCGCGTCGGGGTCAAGCGCCAAAATGACGTTGCGCGTCAATCGCTTGATCAGCCGGAACTGGTCTTCGGTTAGCGCAGTGCCCATGGGGGAAACCGCGTTGCCAAAACCCGCCTGGTGCAGCCCAATAACATCCATATACCCCTCAACAATCACCGCCTGGTTTGTTGAGCGGATACTTTTGCGCGCCATGTCGAGCCCATAAAGCAGGCGTCCTTTATCGAACATCTCCGTCGCGGGAGAATTGAGGTACTTTGGCACGTCGTTCGGGTCCAAAACACGCCCTCCAAACCCTGCCATCTGACCATACGGACCGCGAATGGGGAACATCAACCGGTTGCGAAAGCGGTCATAAATGCTGCCATCATCGCGTTCGGTCATCAGACCCGCCGCCACCATAGCCGCGGGTTGAACGTTTTTCTGCCTCAAGTGATCGAGCAGGGCGTTCCAGCTTTCAGGCGCGTAGCCCAAGCCCCAAATCTTAATAGTCTCATCGCTCAAACCGCGTTTATGCAGGTAATCAAGCGCATTTTTCCCCGCAGGCGTAGTGAGCATCTGTTGGCGAAAAAAAGTGGCAGCTTCCTCAAGGACGGCGCTCAGGTCCTGCCTGGTCTGCTCGTCTGCCGCGCTTTCGGGGCTGTGCTGAACCAGAGTTACCCCAGTTTGGCTGGCTAACCGGCGAAGGGTCTCATTGAAGTCCCAACCTTCCTTCTTCATCATATAGCCAAAAAGATCGCCGCCTTCGTTGCACTGCCCAAAGCAGCGCCAGGTCTGCGTCTCAGGGAACACCACGAACGCCGGCGTGCGCGAATTGCTGTGGAACGGGCAAAAACCAATGTAGTTCTTACCAGTACGCCGCAATTTGACCGTCTGACCGACTATTTCAACAATGTCCAGGCGATCTTTGATGTCATCTACAACAGTCATCAGTTACCTCAGGTTTTTGGTGCGGTTTTGGTACTCTATAGGGTTGCTAAAACACCCCACCAACTGAATTTTACCTTAGTTGGGCGGGTACAAGCTCAGATCGTTCAATCTGTCATGCATCTCCCCAAGGAATGAAAGCAACGGTTGCTTCACCTCCCCATTTTCCGCTGCCAGAGTACCTAAACAGGCAATTCTATGTGTGGAAAGTAATAAAAACAGCCCCTCCATGGAGAAGGAGCTGTTTCATGAACGAACAAAAAAGCAGGTTAACTAATTTTTCCACCCACAGCCGCGATATCACTCTCATTCCTGACAATTGCCGCAACCGCTGCTTCCAACGCACGGCAAATATCAACAGCGGAAAGGCTCGGAGCGGGAGTTGGTCTTTTTGCAACCTGCTCCGGCGTGAATGGCACATGGATAAAGCCGGCGCGGATGGGCTTCCCCATTTTTGAGATGTGATACAAAACGCCATACATGATATGGTTACAAACAAATGTCCCTGCAGAGTTCGAGAGCGAAGCTGGCAGCCCCTCAGCCTGAATTGCCTCAACAATTGCTTTAACAGGCAGAGTGGCGAAATAAGCCGGCTCCCCGTTCTCAAAGATTGGTTGGTTGAGGGGTTGGTTTCCCTCATTATCCGGAATCCTTGCGTCATCCACATTGATAGCCACACGTTCCGGCGTCACCTCAAAACGCCCTCCAGCCTGACCTATGGAAAGCACAACATCCGGATTCTCAGAGAGGATGGCTGCTTTCACCTTCTCAATCGATTTGTGAAAGACCGTCGGGATTTCCAGTTTGACGATTTCCGCGCCTTTAATCTGGTCCCGCATTAACTTAACAGCCTCCAGGGCTGGATTGATTCTTTCACCCCCAAATGGATCAAATGCCGTAACAAGTATTTTCATCAGTTGCCTTTCCTTTCCACCCGCTTAGGGTGCCGTTTCTTAGAAGGCAAGGAAATACATCAGGAAAATATGAATCACCAGAAGAACCAAGGCAAATGGCGCCTGCGATTTTATGATTGCATACTTATCCTTCGTTTCCAAAAGCGCCGCAGGCATGATGTTAAAATTGGCAGCCATCGGTGTGAGGAGTGTGCCGCAATAACCAGCCGTAAGTCCTAACGCGCCAACAATAACCGGATTCCCGCCTTGCATAATCACAAACGGGATACCAATGCCAACCGTGATCACGGAAAAGGCGGCAAACCCATTGCCCATGATAATCGTGAACAGCGCCATGCCAATACAATAAATCGCTACACCCACAAAACGGCTTCCCTCAGGGATAACACTTGCGACCGCGTTAGCGATAACTGTGCCAACGCCAGCCGCGGTGAACAACGCGCCCAGAGCGGCTAACAACTGCGGCAAAATCCCGACCGGTCCCACGTTTATCATCAGCCTTGCGCCGTCCTTATATGCATACTTGGCTGGGGCTTTTGTGATGAGGAATCCAATCCCAAGGGCAATCGCCGCCGAGATACCGATGGCATGATTGGTGCTGAGCTTGAGGGCAACGAGGATATATGCCACCCCCACAGCCACAACCGCCAGAGCAATCGCGGGGATAAAGATTTTGTTTCCGATCTTATTCGCGCTCGCCCTTGAAAATTCCGGCTTGGGAATATCGAGATTACCCGGCTGCCTAACCTGGTTCAGGGCGGTAATCGCGGCAATAATCAGAATACAAGCGCCCGTAATCCAGCGGGGGATGTGTGGTCCGACAATAAAGGTAAATGCGAGCAGGAACCAAAAAATAGCGGTCGGGATCCTGGTTTTGAGTTCCTTGTCATTCAGCGCGAAGATGCCGCAGATGATAAAAATGATCCCGATGATGGTGTAGAAAATCTCGCCGATCAAAACGTTGGTTTCCATGATTTATGCCTCCTTTTTCCCGCCAAGCGTCACCGCCAGTTTACGATCCAGCAAGTGATTCTTGACAATGCCCAAAAGGACGGAAATAACAGCAACGGGGATTGACCACATGGCAATATTCAACGCTGTGACCTCGGCATAGCCTTGCTCAACCAACGTGCTGACGATCAAAAGCGTACCGGACGCTCCCATAAACACGTTTTGCGCAAAGAAGTTGCCAAAGTTTTCAGAAGCAGCCGAAGCGCCTTTTATCATATCGACTGTCTTCTCATCAACCGCCCCATACTTGGCTTCCGATGCAGCCTGCGCCATCGGGTTGATCAGAGGACGAACAAATTGAGGATGTCCGCCGAGGCGAACGGAGAACGCAGCCGCGGCTGCACGAATAGCCTGGTAAATCGAGAGGATTTTTCCAGTTGTTGCGCCCTTGATGCCACCAATAAAATCAACCGCTTTTTCCTTCAATCCGTAGCGTTCGCAAATCCCGATTACGGGCAGAGTCAGCACGAACAAGGTAGCTGTGCGTTGTGTAATAAAGGAATTCCCGAGAACTTCCAGAATTTCCATCGGGGTCATTCCGGCAACCAGACCGGTAACCAAACCTGCCACAACGACAGTAGCGATGGTGTCTCGTTTGAGGGCAAAACCGAGAATTACGATGAGAACACCAATAAGCTTTAGAACTTCCATCGATCATAATCTCCTTTTCAATTGTATTTTGTGAAACAACAGGGACAAATTTATTCTAACACAACCGTTGTCCAATGGTCTCTAAATGCGCTTATTCCCAGTTTGGATCCTCAAGCCAGCCACTCAAACCAACAGGCAAGCTTTCAGACCCGCCCAAGTTCTCAACTCCCATCCAACTATTCGTGTTAAAACAATCTTATGAAAAAAAAAGTGGCACGGGAAACCGTGCCACTCGAATACAACCTTGCGTTTTACTTCTGCCCGTCCGGCTTGACGTCGGCTTCAGCATCTCCCCCGGCGTTCTCAGCCATCTGCGAGTAATCCATCGCCGCCATCTGAGAATAGAGCGACCAGCGGCGTTTCGCGTCTGCCTGGGCGCCTTTCATCAGCTCTTCCGCGCGTTCCTCATCCTGTTGCAGGAGCATACGGTAGCGAGTCTCGTTGTAGGCGTAATCAGCCACGTTGATGCTGGGCTCTCTCGAGTCAAGCTGCAGCGGGTTCTTTCCTTCGGCTGCCAGGCGTGGGTCATATCGATACAGAACCCATGAGCCGGAATTGACAGCCATTTTCTGCTGAACAAGACCCTTCTTCATGTCGATACCGTGATTGATGCAGTGCGAGTAAGCAATCACCAAAGAAGGACCGTCATAAGCATCGGCTTCGTTGAGCGCCCGCAGGGTCTGCGAATCGCTCGCGCCCATTGCCACACGTGCCACGTAAATATTGCCGTAGGTCATGGCAATCATGCCGAGGTCTTTCTTGGGCTTGTCCTTGCCATCGGCAGCAAATTTTGCAACAGCAGCGCGCGGGGTGGCTTTTGAGCTCTGACCGCCGGTGTTCGAGTAGACTTCGGTGTCCAGCACGAGAATGTTCACATTCCGACCGGATGCCAAAACATGATCCAAACCGCCGTAACCGATATCATATGCCCAACCGTCGCCGCCCATGATCCAGACGCTCTTCTTAACCAGATAATCTGCCAGGCTGTAAAGGTTGCGCAGCTCGCCGCCCTGTTCATCCTTCAGCAGCGCCTTAAGTTGTTTGACGCGTTTGCGTTGGGCGTTGATCTCAGCCTCGCCGTTCTGGCTGGCGTTGCAAAGCTCATCTGCCAGTTCGCGACCGATGAATTCTGCGTTCTTCTGCACCAGTTCCTTGGCGTAGGTCATAAACTTATCCACGGTAAGGCGCATACCCATGCCAAACTCGGCGTTATCCTCAAACAGAGAATTCGACCAGGCAGGTCCCATTCCTTCTTTATTGGGCGCCCAGGGTGTGGTTGGGTGGTTGCCGCCGTAGATGGAAGTACAACCAGTGGCGTTGGCAACCAGCATACGGTCACCAAACAACTGGCTGACAAGCCTCACGTAAGGAGTCTCCCCACACCCAGCACAGGCACCCGAGAACTCAAACAGGGGTTCGAGCAGTTGGGAGTTCTTAACCAGGTGGGTCGAGATTTCTTCGCGCGGAATGAAAGGCAGATTGAGGAAGAAGTCCCAGTTTTTCGCTTCACTTTCGCGGATTGGAGGCTGGGCAGCCATGTTGATGGCATGGCGCTCAGGATTGTTTTTGTCTCTTCCGGGGCAGTTCTCAACGCACAGGCTGCAGCCAACACAATCCTCCGGGGCAACCTGGACAGTCCAGGAGAAGCCGTCTTTCCACTCACGGAACTTGGAAGCGGTTGACTTGAAGGTCTCGGGGGCGTTCTGGAGCAGCTGGGTCGGGTAGACCTTGGTGCGGATGGCAGCATGCGGGCAGACAAACGAACAGCGTCCGCACTGGATACAAAGGTCGGGTTCCCAAACGGGGATTTCAAGCGCGATATTGCGTTTTTCCCATTTGGTGGTGCCCACTGGATACGTACCGTCATCGGGGAGTTGGCTCACGGGAATGGCGTCGCCATTGCGTTTAATCATCTCACCCAGAACTTCCTTCACAAATTCAGGCGCTTCTGCCGGCACGGGCGGGCGAAGGCCATGGCTGCTGGTGACCTGTGAAGGATAATTAACCTGATGCAGGTTGGCAACCGACTGGTCGACCGCTTCAAAGTTCTTATGCACAATAGCTTCACCCTTGCGGCCGTAAGTCTTCTCAATCGAATGCTTGATTTGCGCGAGAGCTTCTTCCTTCGGCAAAACACCGCTGATGGCGAAGAAACAGGTCTGCATGATGGTGTTAATGCGGCTGCCCATGCCGTTAGCTTCAGCCACAACGTAGGCATCGATCACGTAGAATTTGAGCTTCTTTTCAATAATGGTTTTCTGAGTCTCACGCGGCAGCGTTTCCCAGACTTCGTCAGGACCATAAATGGTGTTCAGCAGGAAGACCGACCCTGGACGCGAGTATTTGAGCATGTCATAGCGGTCAACATAGCTAACCTGATGGCAGGCAACAAAGTTTGCCTGACCTTCGGAGATAAAGTACGGAGCGCGGATTGGTTCGGGACCAAAACGCAGATGCGAAACCGTCACAGTGCCAGACTTCTTGGAGTCATATTCAAAATAGCCCTGGGCATAGTTGGGGGTTTCATCACCGATGATCTTGATCGAGTTCTTATTGGCACCAACAGTTCCATCAGAACCAAGACCAAAGAAAATCGCCTGGATTACATTGTCTTTCAGGATCTCAAAAGTCGGGTCATAATCGATGCTGAGGTTAGTCACATCGTCCACGATGCCAACGGTAAAGCGTTCCTTGGGTTGATCCTTCCCAAGCTCATCAAAAACGCCCTTAACCATCGCGGGGGTGAAGTCCTTGGAAGAAAGGCCATACCTTCCGCCGATCACGTGGGGCATCTGCTGGCAGGGGGAAGTACCGTTCAAAATACCTGCTGCCAAAGCGTTAACAACATCCTGGAAAAGCGGTTCACCGATGGAACCTGGCTCCTTGGTGCGGTCGAGTACAGCAATTTTCTTGACGGTATTGGGGAGAACTCCCAGGAAGTGCTC
The DNA here is from genome assembly GCA_034927385.1 of Anaerolineaceae bacterium. GTDB lineage: Bacteria > Chloroflexota > Anaerolineae > Anaerolineales > Anaerolineaceae > Mesolinea. Next base: position 12,519 of record JAYFQB010000109.1, read on the forward strand.
AACAGAGAAGGGGCGGTAAAGCCGAACAACCACCACACCCACCTTTTCGCCGTGGGTATTGAGGTATCTGGCAACTTCGGCGGCGGTTTCGGCGCCGGAACCCATAATCACGACAACACGGTCTGCATCTGCAGCGCCGTGATATTCCATGATTTTATATTCGCGCCCGGTAAGGTCAGCAAATCGTTCCATTTCTTCTTCAACGATGCGAATACTCTCGTCATAATAGCGGTTAACCGTTTCGCGAGCCTGGAAGTACACATCGGGGTTCTGGGAAGTACCGCGGATTACGGGGGCATCCGGCGTCAGGGCGCGTTTTCGGTGCGCGATGATCATATCTTCGTTGATGATGGCACGCAGGTCTTCGTTGGAAAGGCGTTCGATCTTGTTAACTTCGTGCGAAGTGCGGAAGCCGTCAAAAAAGTGAATAAAAGGAATGCGGGAACGCAATGTCACAGCCGTAGCAATCGCGGCGGTATCCTGGGCTTCCTGGGCGGAGTTGGAGGCGATTAAGCCCCAACCGGTCTGTCGCACAGCCATCACATCCTGATGGTCGCCAAAAATGGAAAGCGCCTGGGCAGCCAGAGAGCGTGCCGAAACGTGGAACACCGCTGGGGTCAGTTCGCCAGCGATTTTATACATGTTGGGGATCATCAGCAGCAAACCCTGAGAGGCGGTGAATGTCGTCGCCAGAGCTCCGGTTTGCAAAGCACCGTGCACTGCGCCAGCCGCGCCGCCTTCAGATTGCATCTCTACCACTGAAGGGACAGTCCCCCAAATATTTGGAACCCGTTCCGCAGCCCACTGATCCGCAAATTCGCCCATCGTCGAAGATGGCGTGATGGGATAAATTGCGATTACTTCATTCAGCCTGTAAGCAACATAAGCGGTTGCCTCATTGGCGTCTGTCATTACCATTTCCCGTGTCATTTAGAAAACTCCTTTAAGTTTTATCGGACGATGCCGTTTGTTAGTCACAACTTTAAAACCCGACGCGAAAGGCGTAGGTTTTTGCGATTGAATTGTACCCTTAAACCAGAAATCGGGGGCTTTTCAAGATAAATAGAATCTTCAAAAACTCACCATCAAAAACAACACTCCAGATTAAAAAGAACGCGGCAGCTTCCTCATACAAGCATGCGGGCTTCCAGTTCTTTCCTCGCGAGTAGGAGGGCTGATAAGCTTTTCCCGTCCGCAAGCCTCCCGTCCTGTGCCATCTCCAACACCTCTGCGATCGGCGCAGTGACAGTCGTCAGGAACTCATCCTCATCTTGTTCCAACGGGGAATCTTTGAGATCGAGCGCCAAA
>JAYFQB010000199.1:0-4488 GCA_034927385.1 Anaerolineaceae bacterium
TATGGACAATATGGACGCCATGCCGCAGACACCAAGTTTGGGGAAGTGGCAAAGTTTATTAACCCCAATGGCGGATTTGGCTTTGGTGCCGATTGGGTGGATTGGCACGTCATCTCTCCATATTACGATGACTTAGCCTTCAGCATTGGAGGAACAAAGACGCATAACTGGAAGAGCATTGCTCCGATCGAAAGCGCAGGTCGGTCTCGACCTGCAGCCGCGGCAGTGAATGGCAAGATTTACCTTTTCGGAGGTGAGTTGAACGGCAACTTGAGAGCTAACACAGTCGAAAGATATGACCCCTCACTCAACGAATGGTCAATTCTCCCGGGTGCGATGCCCTACCCCGCCAGCAACATTTGCGCGGCTGCAATCGGCACGCAAATCTATATTCCCGGCGGATACACCGCATCTAGCGCGATTCTGGACACCTTACAAGTCTTTGACGTAACCACAAACAACTGGACGGTGGTCACTACCGACCCACTGCCAATAAAACTGCACGGGATGGGTTGCGCAGCCCTGCACAACAAACTCTATGTCGTTGGCGGAAATAACGACACCGGTGTAACCCAATCAGCCGCGTATGAATATGACCCTTCAGCTCCCGCAGGCTCAAGATGGTCCACCCTGGCATCAAGAAATACCGCCGATGTGTATTCTCCTGCCGTCGCGATAGACGGGAAAATCGCGGTAATGGGAGGCTCAACTTGCCCAACTTGTGTGGAATTTTACGATCCTGTCGGCGACGCATGGCACACTGCAACCAACCTGATCTCACCGAGAGCTGGGGGTGGGGCTTACGCCATTGGCACAAGCCTTTACGCTTGCGGTGGTGGCTGGTCTACCTACCTCGACACTTGCGAAGTCTATAACACCAATCAGGGCTACTCTGGCGCCTGGAAAGAGTATCCTGCGGTCCTAATCGAAGGCAGGCGAACTTTTGCCTATGCCAGCATCGGACCTACGATGTACGCAATTGCCGGGTTTAATGGTACTTTTCTGAAAACCGCTGAACGTTGGTCTTATGGTGTTTATTTGCCTTTGACATTAAGATAAAACGGCCCACCTTCTTTCCACCGCCCTATTCCTCATCAAGGAATAGGACGGATTGGTGGGATTTGCTTTTGGTTGAATTACTTTTTGTTGTTTTTCGTTTTCGACATTTTGTTTTCGACAGCTTTACCATTCATTTTTTGTTTTATAATTCATGTTAACCGTTCATTAACCCATCCCATACACGGAGGAAATCATGAAAAAACACTTTTTGTTAGTGGCTGCCCTGGTGCTCGTGGCTGCCATGTTGGTTGGCTGTACTTCTGAAAAGACTTCCCTGCTCGATAAAATCCAAAAAGACAAAAAAGTAATCGTCGGAACCTCGGCTGATTATCCGCCATATGAATTCATCGATGAAGCCGGCAACAAGACCGGGTTCGACATCGAGTTGATGGAGGAAATCGCCAAACGGATGGGCGTCGAGCTTGAATGGGTGGATATGCCATTCGACAGTCTCGTGGCTGCTGTCAACAGCGGCAAGCTGGATATGTCTATCTCCTGCTTCAATTACGACGAGGAACGCGACAAAACAGTCGACTTCTCTGAAGCCTACTACACCACCGAAGACGCCTTTGTGGTCAACAGTAGCTTCACAGGAACCATCGTCAATCCAGAAGACGTCGCCAATTATAAGGTCGGTGTCCAATCCGGCACCGTTCAGGATAGCTGGTTGACAGATAACCTGGTAACCCCCGGCTTGCTCCCGGAGGCTAACCTTTCCCGCTATGAACGCGTGGATCAGGCTGCGTTGGACCTCGCCAACAACCGCATTGAGGTGCTGATGGCAGATTACGTGCCCGTGCAGGCTCTGGTTGCCCAAAATCCAGACCTCCAGGTTGTCTTTCATGCCGAGCTTTCCACTGGTCCGATCAATATCGTTTTACCGGATGGGGACGCAGAGCTGAAAGCCGAAGTTGACCGCATTATCAAAGAACTGCAGGCGGAAGGCTTTATTGATCAGTTGGCTGTGAAATATTTCAGCGAGTAATCCCGCCTTTTCTCCTTTTCTGTTTACAGTGGCAGGGAGTTGTCGTTTTCCGGCAGCCCCTGCCAAAATGGAGTAGCTTTTGAATTTCGGTCAATTCATATCCTACATCGCCTCAGGGACGGTCTACACCGTTGGCGTGACGCTTGTAGCTCTGCCTTCCGGGCTTCTGATTGGCACGATCCTGGCGCTTCTCTACGTCTACGGCGGTAAAACCGCCGCCAGGCTCATGAATCTCTACAGCACCATCTTCCGCGGCGTTCCGCCGATTGTTCTGCTCTTTATCCTCTTTTTTGCCGTCTCCAAAGGCATAAACCTTTCGGCTTTTTGGGCAGGCTCGTTTTCTCTGGGAATAGTGAGCAGCGCCTATCAGATGGAAATCGTGCGTGGGGCGCTGCTTTCGGTCAGCGGTGACCAGTTAATGGCTGCGCGGGCAATCGGTCTGAGCCGGCTGCAAGCCATCCGCTATGTAGTTTTGCCGCAGGCGATTCGCCTGGCTATCCCGCCCTGGTACAACGAAGCCGCGATCATCATCAAGGATTCCTCTCTGGTATATGCCCTCGGCGTGCCCGAAATTTTGCGTCGGGCGCAGCTAATCGGCGCAAGCTCCCAGAAATACCTTCTCGCATATTTAAGCGCGGCTGTGATCTACTTCTTATTGGTTTTCGCCACCAGCCACCTTCTTTCCCTGCTCGAAAAAAGACTCGCGATCCCATCCAACCCCTAACCCGCGGAGTATTCGCCATGCCCAAACCCATTCTAACCATCAAGAATCTGTCCAAAAAGTACGGGGAGAATGTCATTTTTCAGGACCTTAGCCTGACCGTCAATGAAGGCGACACAATCGTGATCATTGGTCCCAGCGGTACTGGTAAAAGCACACTCCTGCGCTGCGTCAACCTGCTAACACGCCCCAATGAAGGTCAGATTTGGCTGGATGACATGGAAATCACCGCCAAAGGCACAGATGAGGACCAGGTGCGGCAGCATATTGGCATGGTGTTCCAGAATTTTCTGCTTTTCAACCATCTGACTGCCCTGGACAATGTAAAGCTGGGGTTGACCAAGGTCAAAAAGATGTCCGACGAGGCTGCCACCAGGAAAGCGATGCGCGAACTTACGCGCGTGGGGCTCGCGGACCGCGCCAACCACTACCCCGGACAGCTTTCGGGCGGGCAGCAGCAGCGCGTTGGGATCGCCCGGGCGTTGGCTATGGACCCAAGGGTGATGCTCTTCGACGAACCCACTTCCGCCCTGGATCCTGAGCTGATCGGCGAAGTGTTGGAAGTGATGCGCCAGCTGGCTTTGGACGGGATGACCATGCTCGTGGTCACCCACGAGATGGGCTTCGCCCGCGAGGTTGCCGACCGGATCGTCTTCATGGAAAAAGGTTACATCGTTGAGGAAGGCTCGCCCGACGAAATGTTCAACCATCCCAAATTCCCACGGACCCGGGAATTCCTTTGGAAGATAACCGAGCTCTACGGCAAGAAAGATAAGGACGCTTAATCATGCTAACCTGGCTGGGCTACTTTGGGCGTTTCGGTCAGAACTTCCTGCGCGGGGCGGGAATCACGCTGGAACTGACCGCGGTTGGGCTGGCGATCGGCTTCGTTTTGGGGCTGCTGCTCGCTCTGGCACGCTGCTTTGGACCCAAGTGGCTGCAAAAGCTGGCTGGCGCCTATATTGCCATCTTCCGCGGGACGCCGCTTTTGGTGCAATTGTTTATCATCTACTACGGACTGCCGGAAATCGGGATTGCCTTTTCGCAGAGCACAGCCGCCTATCTGGCATTGGGGCTAAATAGCGCCGCCTACCAGGCGGAATATCTGCGCGGCTCAATCAACGCGATCGGCGCGGCTCAGATGCAAGCCGGACGCGCGATTGGGCTTTCGAAATGGCAGGCGATTGGCTATGTAATCCTGCCCCAGGCGCTGCGGTTGGCGCTTCCAAGCTGGTCCAACGAACCGATATCGCTGCTCAAAACGACCGCGATCGTCTTCCTGATTGCCGTGCAGGACCTGATGGCGGAGGGCAAACGCGCCGCCACGACCACGTTTGATTTTGTTGGAGCCTACCTGGCAATCGCGGTGGTGTACCTGTTGATGGTATTCGCGCTGGACGCCCTGCTCAAATTCATTGAACGCAAAACCGCCATCCCAGGCATGGATATCGAAACCCAGCGATAACAGCCTTGACATTTGCTGGGGGAGTTGAAAGGGAATTGTGCGATTGTGGAATTATTAGATGTAGGGGCGAAGCAATTTCAACAAATAATCCGCGCAACCTCGTAACTACTCGCCCAAAATGCTTCGCCCCTACCAGGGATTCCAAACTCAGTGATATGGCTGCAAAAAAAACAATTCAAATCGCAGCGTCGCTTTGCCCCTGCAATATCAATAAGTTTTGAGACCTGATAGTCAAAAGCCTCTCTTGGTCCCACAGGG
>JAYFQB010000008.1:0-3063 GCA_034927385.1 Anaerolineaceae bacterium
AATCCGTGATGAACTACAAACGCACAAGACGCCAATCGTCAATTACGCCTTGATTCTGATAAACGTGCTGGCCTTTTTGGCGACCTACGTGTTCAGCAGTAATCCTGAAGCCGTCTACTCGCAATACGCTCTGATTCCAAACGAGATCAGGCTCGGGCTCGATTTTGGTGACTTGCGGAATATTTTTACCAGTATGTTCATGCATGCTGGTTGGCTCCACCTGATGGGCAACATGCTCTACCTTTGGATTTTTGGCGATAACATTGAGGACCGTCTGGGTCACGTTGCCTACCTGATCTTCTATCTATTGGGCGGGATTGTGGCGGCGTTTACGCATTACATCTTCAATGCAAGCTCCGTGATTCCCACGGTCGGGGCGAGCGGGGCTATCGCCGCGGTGTTGGGGGCGTACCTTGTGATCTACCCGCAAAGTCGGGTCTACACGTTTATTCCGATTGGGTTCTTTGCCCGGCTCAGGCTCGTCCCTGCGGTGATCGTTTTGGGGCTTTGGTTTGTGCTGCAGCTTTTCAGCGGGGTTGGCTCGTTGGGATTAGGCGACCAGAGCGGAACAGCTTATTGGGCGCATATTGGCGGCTTTGTCTTTGGTCTTTTGGCGGGGTATCTGGTCAAGAAGAACGTTCGTGCGCCGCAACCCGCGCCGCCGACCTGGAACTAAGAAAAGTCGGAATACTGGTTTGGAATATTAATACAACTTGCCCTTGCGCAAAGCAGGGGCATTCATAGTATAATAACGTATCGGCGTTTAGGAAGCTATGATGCTTTCGAGGCGCATTTTGTATTTACCCAGCTTGACCATAGGTTTGGGATTTAGAGAAACATCAAGGATTGTTGAAAATATGCCAAGTTCATACTTAACCCGTGAGGGATATGAAAAATCGGAACAGGAACTGGAATTTCTGCGGTCAATCAAACGCAAGGAAGTTGCTCAGCGTTTGCAGGATGCAATGGAAGACGGCGAGCTGATTGAAAACGCGGAATATGAAGATGCTAAAAATGAGCAGGCTTTCACCGAAGGGCGTATCAAGGAGCTGGAACTGCTGCTTGCCAATGCCCACATCATTGAAGACGGTGAGAGTGAGCACGGACTCGTTACGGTTGGGTCGCTTGTGACCATTTGCGAGGACGGCGGTACCATTGAAACATATAAAATTGTTGGTCCAGTTGAGGCGAATCCCCGCCAAAGGCGCATCTCCAACGAATCGCCGATTGGAAGGGCTTTAATGAACCATCGCGTCGGTGAAACGGTTAAGATTGAAGCGCCTGGTGGTGCTTACACTGTTGAGATCCTGAAGAGCGAGTAGTCGACTGATTTCAAAAAGCCCCACCCAACAATCTGGTGGGGCTTATTTTAATGTAAAGGACGTACCATGTTAACTGACAACTTTTCCGAACTTGAGAACCTCCGCCTGGCGAAAATGCAACAGTTGCGCCAGAACGGGATTGAGCCATATCCAACCCGCTCTTATAAAAACAGCAACAACGCGGATGCCATCCGGGCGTTCGAAGCCCGCGAAGCTTCAGGCGAGACCGAAGTGCTTAGGTTGACGCTTGCGGGGCGCTTGCGAGCCATCCGCAACATGGGCAAGCTCTCTTTCGCCCACATCGAAGATCGCACTGGCAAGATGCAGCTCTTCCTGCGTGTTAATGAGCTTGGGCAAGAAAAGTTGGATCAGTTTGTGCGTTACTTTGACCTGGGCGATTTTATCGAGGCTACTGGCGTTATGGTGCGAACCAAGCGCGGCGAAGTGACCCTGCAGGTTGAAGATTTCAGAATGCTCTCCAAAGCGCTTTATCAACTTCCGGCAGCCAAGGATGAAGTGGTTGACGGCGAGACAATCCGCCATGCTGCTTTAACTGATCCTGAAACACGCTACCGCCAACGATACGTTGACCTGGCAGTCAATCCGGATGTGCGTGATATTTTCCGCACCCGCACAGAGGTTATCAAGGCGATGCGCGAGTTTCTGGATGACCGCGGCTTTCAAGAAGTGGAAACTCCCATTCTGCAGCCTATTTATGGCGGAGCGGCAGCCAAGCCATTCACTACCTTCCATAACCAGCTTCACCAGCAGCTTTACCTGCGTGTGAGTTTTGAGCTCTATCTGAAGCGCCTGCTCGTTGGCGGGATGGACCGCGTTTACGAAATCGGGCGGGATTTTCGAAATGAGGGCGTGTCTTTCAAGCACAATCCCGAATTTACCCAGCTCGAGTTCTACATGGCGTATGCGGATTACAACGTGATCATGGAAATGACCGAACAGATGGTTTCGCAGGTGGCACAGCGTGTGTTGGGGACGATGCAGGTCATGTTTGAGGGGCACCAGATTGACCTGACCCCACCCTGGAACCGGCTGCAGATCCGCCAGGGTCTGATTGACCATGCCGGCATTGATATTCAGGAATATCCGACCGATGAGGGACTTGCGGAGGTGATGAGAGCACGTCAGATCTCCTTTAAACCAGGCACACCGCGCGGCAAACTGATTAACACGCTGATGGAAACTTATCTGGAACCCATCATGATCCAGCCAACTTTCCTCTATGATTACCCGCGCGATATCTCTCCGCTGGCTAAGGCGAAACCCGAAGATCCCAATACGGTGGAACGCTTCGAGGGTTATATCGGGGGCGTGGAACTCTGCAATGCTTTTACCGAGCTAAACGACCCGCTTGACCAGGAACAACGCTTTCTTGAGCTTGGCCGCGCGTACACCGAAGACGATGAGGAGAGTAACCCAATGGACGAGGATTTCCTGCGGGCGTTGGCTTACGGCATGCCGCCCGCTGGCGGGTTTGGCATTGGGATCGACCGTTTTGTCATGATGCTCACCGGGCAGCATTCCATCCGCGAAGTCATCCTGTTCCCTCCCCTGCGCGAGGACGATAACGCTGCTTCTGAAGGCTAAACCGACCTGTGGATTTGGTGGGTTCAAAACCGGAACCCACCCTACGAATCCACTGAAATATTTACGGTGGGTTCAAAACCGGAACCCGCCTTACGAAACTGCAATAATATCGGTGGGTTCAAAAGCGGAACCCACC
>JAYFQB010000146.1:0-7303 GCA_034927385.1 Anaerolineaceae bacterium
AGGGCGGTGTTATTGACAGCTATCCTGGGCATTTTATACGTTCCTACACAGGTTCAAACGCAAGGAATTTTTTCGCGGCATCGCCCTCGCCCCGAACGACAAACTTCTGTTTGAGGGGCATTCCGATGCTGATGTTTTCAGGGCTATTCAGGTCAAGACCAACAATTTGAGCGCTGATTCGCGGACCTTCTCCGAGCGCGACGATTCCGACGCAATAGGGGTTTTTGGCGTTGTATCCAACTTCCACCATGCTCGTCGGAGGAACGTAGATCACAGTAAATGCCGCTAGTGTGCCGCGACCGTCCGTCTTGATGAGCTCCACCTGATCGGAATGGCAATTAGGGCAAATTTGCCGTTGGGGAACTGAGATGTTCCCGCAGACAAGGCAGTGAGAGCCGATCAATTGGTTCTCAGCAATTGCCTGGTTGAATACTTTGGAGTGCAGAGACTGTTCTGTCATCTTAATTCCTCTTTTCAAAAATGTGAACCACGCAGGTTTGGCCAGTCCCGCCTACATTATGGGTCAAGGCGTGCCGGATATTCCCGCGCAGTTGGCGTTCACCCGCCAAACCGTGCAATTGCTTCCAAACTTCCACAACCTGCGCCACGCCAGATGCCCCAACCGGGTGACCCTTGGATTTCAAACCTCCACTGGTGTTGACTGGATGGCTTCCGTCGCGGGCGGTCCTGCCGTCCATCGCCGCCTTCCACCCCTCACCACGGGCAAAGAAACCAAGGTCTTCAGTCGCCATAATTTCAGCAATCGTAAAGCAGTCGTGAACTTCAGCAAAATCGATGTCCTCAGGGGTTAGCCCTGCCATTTCGTAAGCACGTTTTGAGGCTTTTTCTGCGGCGGGAATTTCGCTCAGAGATGTCCTCTCAGCCAAAGCACCATCGCTCGCCTGCCCGGAACCGACCACATAGATCGGTTGATCCGTAAACCTTTCCGCCATCTCCTCGCTGACCAAAAGCACCGCGGCTGCCCCGTCTGATACCGGAGAGCAGTCAAACAGACGTAATGGCCAGGCAATCATCGGATTCGACTTGGGATCCTTGAGAAAAGCAATTTCATCTTCCCACTGAGGCACTGGCAGACCTTTTTGTTCAGCCTTGCGTTGTTTGCCGAGCATGACATCCTTGATGGTCTGATTAAACTGAGCTTTCTCATTCAAAGCTCCGTTCGTGTGATTCTTTATGCCTACGCGCAATAACGCGTCGGGGTCGGCTTTGTATTGGTCAATATAAGCGGTTGCCATCGTGGCATAAAAACCCGGAAATGTGAACCCAGCCGGGATCTCAAAAAGCGAGTCAGCCGCCAGAGCCAATGCGTCGGTTACTTTTGCGCCCGGCAGATCGGTCATTTTTTCGAGCCCACCGACCAGCACCATGTCCACCTCTCCCGAGGCGATTGCGAGAACGCCTTGGCGCAATGCGACACCGCCGCTTGCGCAAGCATCCTCGATGCGTGTACTTGCAACTGGTGAGATGCCCACCCAGCTTGCCACGATCGGAGCAAGGTGTGCCTGATTTTCAAAATGATCAGAGGTGAAGTTACCCATATAGAACGCTTCAATGTCCTTTGGATTGAAGCCTTTCTGCACACTTTGCCGCAATTCCTGAAATGCTTCCACAAATAAATCGCGGGAGGTTTTCTCCGGAAAAACGCCAAACTTGCTCATCCCCACACCAACAACAGCTACACCGCGTGATAGTTTCTTTGCCATATCCTACTCTGTTTCTCTTTTATAGGTGACTGACCCCTGGAAATCTGATGGTCTTGTATGCTCACCGGCTGTCACCAGATTCATTTTCAGCAAATTGTCTTCGATCTTGTAGCAACCTTCGTACTTACCAACCAAACCAAACGTGTGCTTATCTTGGTCCATGTCGATTAAGCCATCATCCGCCTGCCATGTGCCGCTTGAGATAATCCCCAACGCGTCATAACGCGCCTCAAAAGTGCCATCTTCAAGGAACAGGAAGAACAAGCCAGGGTAGGGTTGATCTTCAGTCTGAGTCCACTTGCCAAGTAACGCTTTATCCATCAAAACTCCTGTTAAAAATATTGTTTATCAGGAACGATGCCAAGCCGATGGCAATCTTCCCGAATGGTTTCCCTGAAATCAGGGTGCGCAATATTGATCAGGGCTTCCATGCGTTTCTTCACCGAAAGCCCACGCAACTGCGCGCTGCCATACTCAGTCACAATAGTATCCACATCCTGGCTGGGAACGGTTACGCCCGCGCCAGGAGCCAACGTTGGAACAATAGTCGAAATAGTCCCATTCTTTGCGGTGGAACGCAGCGCGATAATCCCTTTTCCGCCGGGGGACATTTGCGCCCCTCGGTGCGTGTCGAGCTGACCGCCTGTGCCGCTGAACTGGCGGGTTCCAAGACTCTGGGAAGACACCTGCCCAAGCACATCCACCTGGATGGCAGTATTGATGCTGATCATCTTATAATTTTTAGCGATAACGTAGGGGTTATTCACATAACTCCCCCGCATCAGCAGCACGTCAGGACTGTCGTTCATAAAATCGTAGAGCTTCTGGGTTCCTATCGCAAAGGCAGCCACAAACTTGCCCGGGTGAAGCGTTTTGCGGCTGTTATCCACCGCCCCAGCCTCCCAGAGTTTATAGATACCGTCAACAAGAAGTTCAGAGTGGACCCCAAGGTGGCGGCGGTCACTGATGAAGCCAGCCAGCGCGGTTGGTGTGCCGCCAATGCCGAGTTGGACCGTACACCCGTCCTCAATAAATTCCGCCACGTGCCGCCCAATTTGCTCATCCGTTACGTTTGGCTCCGCCGGCGGGACCTGAACAAGTGGGCTGTTGAATTTTACAAAGTGATCGACCATTGAAATCGGGATAACAACATCCCCGTCAGTCCACGGCAGATTTTCGTTAACTTCCAAAATCACCAGGTCTGCAGCGTCGATCATTTCGCGTTCCACCACCGCCCCCATGGAGAGGGAAATGAACCCCTCTGCGTTTGGAGGTGTGCAGACCGCGAGCACCATATCGAGCCGACCGCCATGCCCAATTAGTTTATCCGTGCCGGCGCGGTGCAAGTTGTTGGGCGTATACGAAACTCGCCCTTCGTTATGCACAGCGCGATCCGGCGCGCCATAGAACCAGTTTTCATTAAAAATACGTCCTTCCATCTCAGGTTTCATAAAGATGTCATAGGGACGCATCGGCAAACATGTCCATGTGGTAATGTTCTGAAGCCGTTCAGCCTGTCTCGCAAGCTCATCCAACATTCCAACGGGCTCGGAAGCGGCAATACCTATCTGGAGGGTCATCCCTGAGCTGACTTTACTGATCGCCTCAGGAATTGTTATGGTTTTTTGTTGATACTCTTCTTGCCAGCTCACGACCCTACCTCCACTACGGCATGATAAAGCAGGCGGCTGCCTGATTGTATCCCACGCCAGAGCCGCAGAACACTACGCGCATGCCCGAAGTGATCTTGCCCAGCTTCACAGCATCATGGAAGGCAATAGGAAGGCATGCGGAGCCCATGTAGCCCCACTTATCCATCACATAATGTGCCTTCTCAACGGGCAGACCAAGGTTATCCATAACCAACTTGATGCTGTTCACGTTCACCTGTGTGAAGATAATGTGATCGATCTCGCTTAGTTCAAAACCACCGTTGGCGGCACATTCCCGGACGCGGGCAGGCCAGCCTTCGTGGTTGACTGTCGCCGGGAAAGGCGTCACCAGTTTCACTGTGGTGCGCCCGGCTTCAACACTCTCAACTGTTGCAGGCTCATATGTTCCCCCGGAATAAATGCCCCAGTTCTTATGGTATGAGCCATCCGCTTTGATCGAGCTGGAAATGAATCCAGGTTTGTCCGAAGCACCAACCACGGCAGCGCCGGCGCCATCGCCATAGAAGAAGGCGGCGACATCATGCTTGTAGTCGGAGAGTTTGTGCATCATGTACGCCCCGATCACGAGGACATACTTCAGGTGGGGATTAGTGGCGATCAAACCAGCCGCCTGTGTCAGCGCGGTTGGGAAAGAGGCGCATGCACAGCCAACATCCCACGTGCCGGCATTGACACAGCCAAGCTTAAACTGGGTTACAACCGAGGTGGCTGGTGTGATGTAATCAGGGCTGTCTGTACCTACGATCACCAGATCGATATCTTCTGGCGTCAGACCCGCATCAGCAATTGCGGCTTTGCCTGCAGCCGCCGCGAGGTCCGAGGTAGCCCAGTCATCCGGCGCATAAAAGCGGGTCTTAATCCCGCTGTTCGCCTCAAACTTGAAAACAACTTCTGCCAGTTTTGGGCTAACCTCACCCATCCAACCAGCGAAAGTTTCATTGGTAATTTCATTTTCGGGAATGTACATCCCGGTTCCTAATATTGTCGCGTAACGAGCCATGTTTCTTCCTTTCGTTTAATAGTTGTTCTTCGATAGAGATGAAGGTTCAACTATGTGCCCAAAACAATTCCGCCGTCCACGCTGATAACCGCGCCGTGAACATAAGACGCTTCATCGCTTGCCAACCAGGCGTACACGTTGGCGATTTCTTCTGGTTTTCCAAGCCGCTTCAGAGGTGCGTTTGCAGCCATTCCAGCAAGCACGTTCTCGGGCATCTTCAGGACCATTTCGGTCAGGATGAATCCGGGAGCCACAGCGTTGACACGGATCTGATATTTACCGAGTTCTCTTGCCCAGGTTTTCGTCATACCGATAACGCCGAATTTGGTCGCGGCATAGTTGGTCTGTCCAAAATTACCATACAAGCCAACCACACTGGACGCACTTACAACCGCGCCGCCGCCCTGCTTGATCATGTAAGGTACGACAGCCTGGGTGCAGTTGAAAACGCCTTTCAGGTTGACCGCGATAACCGCGTCGAAAGCCTCGTCGCTCATCTGCCCGACCACTTCGCCTTCCTTAAACTTGACAAACTGGCTGTCACGCGTGATGCCGGCGTTGTTGATCAACGCATCAATCCTGCCGTACTTTGCAGCAACCGCGTCAATCCATTCCTGGACTTCCTGACGATTGACAACATTGACCTTCCAAAAACTGGCGTCATTGCCAAGCTCAGCGGCTAATGCATTGCCAGCTTCTTCATTGACATCGCAAATAACGACTTTCGCGCCTTCTGCGGCAAATTTCACTGCGGTTGCTTTTCCGATCCCGGCAGCTCCACCTGTGATGATACAAACTTTATCTTGCAAACGCATTCCAGTCTCCTTTATTCAGTTATTACAGAAAATGATTTCAGAAATTCCCAGTATCAATAGTTTACGGGATCAGGGTTACAAATCGGTAACAAATTCAACACCATCTTTGTTGAATATTCACAATTATGGCGCAATCGACTTCGATAATGGGGTTACTTTTAGCCAGTAAGTTGACGGTAAAAGGTGAGCAGATCATTCGATTCCATGTCATAAACTTTTCGGCAAACATCCACCGCCTGAATGTAGACATTACGAACCATGCTGGCATTTCCCAGAGCATGATAGATCCGCATCTGATATTGATACCCCACTTCAAGCAGCGGTTCCTGCCTGACCAGGCGATTGCTTAGATCTAATCCTTTGCCAAAGTCTCTATCCGCAATGGTTTCCTCAATCACTTTACCCAGGCAGTCAAGGTAAAGACGGTGATAATACTGTACTTCGGGCATAAAATCTTCCTGCAGCGGCTCGCCTTCCAGCAGTTTCCCCTTGTAAATTGTCAGTGCCTGTTCATTATCTTCCAACTGCAGGCTTAAGGCTAATTTCTCGAACTGAGTGGTGTCCAGTTTTATCTTCATTTGTTGGTTCAACTGGTAATGATCGCCAATTCGAACGACAAATTGCGCGGCTTCCTTGGAAGGGCGGTCAGGCTCGAGCGTCTGATTCAGAGCGCTTAGTGTAACTTTGAAGTTATTGGCAGCGGTTAACTCATCGGCATCTGGCCAGAAAAGCAAGGCTAATTGCTCTTTACTTATCCCCCTGCCCAGATTGCAAGCCAGAGCCTGTAACATCTGGCGGGCTTTATCACGCTTCCAGTTTTCCGCGGGGATCAGGTGTTTGCCTTTCCTTGCCTCAAAACCGCCAAAAAGATTCAGACTCAACGTATAACCGGGATGGTATTTACCAATGCTTGCGGGTAAATCGCTCAGGATTTGGCTTAATAATTCGGGTTGCAGCCCGTTCTCCCGAGCAAGAAGCATCAATGGGTAGAAGGTAAATGGATCGTCCGGACCGAGTAAGGTGCCTTTATTAAGAAGGAATTGATACTGATATTTCTGTATCTGTTCCAGTCCCTGTTCAAGGAACAACAATGCCGAACTTTTGTAGCCTTGTTTGTCCGCTGTGTACGCTTCCCATAGATAAGCTGCTGTGCTTGCCAGAGTATCATTCAACTTTTTTGCCAGTGAATCCGCCACGGATAGGATGCTGCTTGCCGCTTCATACGCGTTCCCCATCGCGAGAGCCGCACCGAGAGAAATCCTCACTAACAACCCAATCCATTCATCCCCGGCATTGGCGGCAATCACCAGGGCATTGTCCCCGATTCGTTTTGCCTCTTCCAGGTTACCCGCGTAACCGACCAACCGGCACAATCCCCAGAGCGGCTCAACATGGATTCGCACAATGTCAACATTCTCAATCGCGAACTCGTACAACTTCCGTATTTCCAGGACCCCTTGCGCGTCCAGCCCTTCACTAAGGTCCAGCTGTAACGCATGACCCAATCGAATCCTGGCAACCGCCTCAACATATTTTGCCTGCAACTGACGCGACACCTGAAGCCCCTTGTCGGCATACTGCCGCGCGCTTTCGTATTTCCCCTGAAGGGAGTAGTAAAGCGACAACAGGAGAGTGGCTTCGCGGTGAAACCGTTGCGGACGTGCCATTCTCTGGTTGGAGGTTCCTGGGTCAAGCCTTGCCAACAAGTCCAGCCCCTCATCCAGCCGACCTGTCCGCAGAAGCAATCGCGCCTCGGTAAACGCCTGCATTTCCGCGTACATCGGAGAAAGCTCACGCGCCTTCTGTAAGTTCTTCTCTGCCTCAAGCATAGCCCCTTGGTTCACCTGATTTTCCGCAATCTGCGTCAACAAACCCGAAACCTCCAGGGGATACTCCGCCTGGTCCAATAAATTCAACGCCTTTGCCAGCAGTTGTTCAGCATTTACCGGACGCAGAGTGTCCAGGTATACCTGAGCCTGTCCACGCAGCGCCATGCTCACCCCCCAGTCGATGCCAAGATTTTGATAGAGGCGCTGCGCCGTGCGGTACGCCTCAAGCGCCAAATCGAAATTCGCTTCAATCCTTTCAACC
>JAYFQB010000139.1:0-2915 GCA_034927385.1 Anaerolineaceae bacterium
ACACAGTAATCACGATTGCTCAAGTAGCGAGAGAATACTACTTACGTGGTGGTTACCCTATGAGAAGTATTGCCAGTCTTCGCTGGCAGGCAAAGTTAGCTGATTTTGGCTGTCTGCGGTTGTTTCCGTTACTATATGGGGGGGATTATTTAGATACAAGGCACTTAGTAGTTGATTATTTCAAAGAAAATAATACTGTTCAAACTATTCTTGACCTCCTCAACAATCCCGATGAATGGAGAAAAACATGTCGTCAAGAATTGTTAACAGGTGAAAGAAAATCTATTGACCAACGACTATTATTAATCAATCAATTTGCATTAGAAATATTAACTAAACTCAATCTGGGAGGATAATATGGATTAAGAATTAATGCGAGGACGAACTGTGCTTGTAACAGGAGCAACTGGTTTTTATTGGTTCCCACTTAACAGAAATCCTAACTGAGCTTGGAGCTGACACTAGGATTCTTATCCGACAAACCTCGAACATACAATATTTACAGGGGTGCATTGATAAACTCACAATATATAAAGGAGATGTTACGGATAGAGGTTCTCTGACAAGAGCGCTCAAAGCAATCAAAATGACAGGTTCAAACGAACCAATATTATTTCACCTTGCAGCACAGGCTCATGTTAAGGAGTCATGGACAATTCCCCACGTATCATTTCAAACAAATGTTGTAGGAACACTTAATTTACTTGAAGCAATAAAGGATATAGATTTAAAAATCTACAAAATGACTTTTGCTGGAAGCTCAGAAGAATATGGAAATCAGCCACAAATTGATCAAGCTGGAAATGCATTAAATGAATTATCACCAATTGCACCAATCAGTCCATATGGAGTGACTAAAGTGTCAGCGGATTTTCTTTGCTAAAACTATGTTGGCGCATATGGCATTCCAATATCAATCGTACGAATGCTTAATAATTTTGGTCCTAGACAAAGACTTGGATTTATTACCCCAACAATTATTAGCCAAGCATTATCGAATCCTATTATTAAGTTAGGGGATTTACGACGTCGCCGTGATTTTCTGTATGTAAGAGATGGTGCATACGGTCACATCGCAACTGCTCTAGGCGGAATCGTAGGCGATGTATATTGCATTGGATTTGGCAAGACAATTAGTATGGCAGATTGGGCAGATAAAATAATAAAAATCGGTCAAAAGAATCAATTATGGGAAAAAGTTGATATTACTCTGGATACCGAGAGATTCAGACCCGGAAATTCCGAGTTGTGGTGGCTCAAAGTTGATAATTCAAAACTTACCAGAACAACTGGTTGGCATACAAAATACTCTTGGGATGAAGGACTTGAACTTACAGTCAAGTGGTTTGAAAAAAACAGAATGTTATGGAGACAATGACAAATCTCTTTGTCTCATTACAATACTTCCGGTAAATTGGCGCTTACTTAAAAAATCTGTGATTAAAAAGCCATGAAAAATAATTTACCCTGATCTTCTCATGATTCAAAGCAACAACTTGTATAGATCAGCATTTTGGCAAATTATCGAGGGGAATACCAATCGAAGCAAACTTCCTAAAATAATGAATTCCACTCATGGGACAACTTAAAGAATGGAGTATCATGAGACCTTGCAAGCATAGGGAGACCTTCGGTCAGAACCCTTGCGAGGTCGGAAGACCTCGCAAGAACAAGAATCGTCTCATATGTATTGAACCCGTTCATACGCACGGTACGCACGGTATTTTTGATGGCATAAACCCATGCCTTTGTGGCATAATTATCCAAAACAAAAGCTAAATAGGAGACCCGATGCAAACCTTGCATGTTGTTTCTCACACCCATTGGGATCGCGAATGGTACAAAACCTTCCAGCAATTCCGCCTGCAGCTAGTCCACCTTGTGGATAACCTCCTGACCATTCTGGATAACGACCCCACTTACCTGCATTTCATGCTGGATGGGCAAACGATTGTGCTTGAGGATTACTTGCAGGTACGTGCCGAAAACCTGGCGCGTCTTCAGAAATACATCCAGGAAAAGCGCATTCTAATCGGGCCATGGTACATCCTGCCGGATGAGTTCCTCGTCTCGCCCGAGTCCATCGTGCGAAACTTGCTGATTGGAAAAGACATCTGCCAGCTTTTTGGCCAGCGCATGATGGTCGGCTATATTCCTGACCCCTTTGGCCATCTTTCGCAGCTTCCCCAAATCTTCAACGGTTTCCACATGGACACCGCCTGCCTGTGGCGCGGCGTGCCGGATGGCTCGCCCACGCTGCTCACATGGAAATCCCCCGACGGTTCCGGCGTTTTGCTGGCGCACCTCTATGATGGTTATGGAAACATCGCCGATTGGCCTGCCGCGGACATCGACCAGTCTGTTTACAGCCTCAATGCCAAGGCAGATGAACTCCAGCCTCATAATGTCACTTCTCATTTTCTGATGATGCGCGGCAGCGACCACCTTGAACCGCGCCCTGAACTGCCAGAGCATATCCGCTACTTTAACCAGCACAACGAATGCAATAGAAACGCGGTTCATTCCACGCTTCCAGGCTTTCTGGCTGCCGTTACCAACGAAATTTCCGAGCAAAACCTGACGCTTCAAACCTTGCAAGGTGAGCTTCGCGACCCTAAAAAGGCTCATATCCTACCGGCTGTCCTTTCCGCGCGGATGTGGATCAAGCAGCGCAATCACTATTCGCAAAATCTGCTTGAACGATGGGTTGAGCCATTCTGCACCTGGGCAGAATTGCAAACACGCGCCAAAGACGCCTTCACACCCCCCACGCAACACGTCAGCTCCAAGCGCATCGCCAACCCAGGCTCAGTGATACACCAGGCGTGGAAGCTCTTGATCAGCAACCATCCGCACGATTCCATCTGCGGGTGCTCAATTGACGCCACCCATAACGATATGATCAGCCGTTTCGA
>JAYFQB010000104.1:0-5463 GCA_034927385.1 Anaerolineaceae bacterium
CGTGTTGGGCTGCTCCCTCTGCATGGCTTTGAGTTGTTTGTAGAGTTCCAGCAGGATGGCGATCAGATACATATCCAGCGGGTAAAGGTTGGAGGCATAGGAGGCTTCAGCCAGATGCAGCCGCGACATAACCAGAAGTTCATCCAAAAGCACCTGATCGTCCTTGCGTAGGGCGCGTTTGAAGCGATTAAGCGCGGCTTCTTCTTCTTGCCAGGTTTGAGTGATTGAAGCGATAGTGCGTCCCATAATAACCTCATCCGAAAAGCGGCATCTGCGTCTCTTGCGCGGTTTGCAGCGCGAGCGGCTCCTCCCAGCAGACGTCCACATTGTTCTTGAGCTGCTCAAGCAAAGCGACACGCTGATGCGCGATCAGAGGGATTGGGCGTACACTGATGACCACGGGCGCCGAAACGCTCAGCCGCGCCAGCAAGCCAAGGCTGTGGTCCATCAGGCGCTCCGCGTCCTTAAGTTCGACGTCTTCATCGAGAAAGGTAGCCAGCAGGTCCAATACCACCAGCGGTTCCTTCGGTGGGTTGGCAGCCACAGCTTGCAGCATCGCCAACACCTGGTAACAGGTGAAAGCGCGCGAAAGGCGGATGTTGCACATAACCCGCACGGGATCGGAGGTGTAGGGGCGGATCAGTTTGGCGACCGAATACATGTTGGAGCGGTTGCCGCAGTCCAACACGGTTACACGCTGCGCCAGGCTCAATTTGGCGATTAGTTCCAGCATTTTGTCGGAAAGCGCGTGGGCGCCAATTGCCAGAAAACGCCTGGAAGGCAGGGGTGTGTTGAAGGGGATCAGTGAGCTTTCCATGTTCTAATTATATAGAACAGTTGTTCTAATGTCAAGAATCACATGCAATGAACAGGATTGCTGCAAGTCCGTTTGGGTGAAGCCTGAAAGTAATTATTACTAATAATAAAACAGAAAAGAAGGGGGCTTGGAAGGGATTCTATGAGATAATACAGGCAAACATCCGGTCTGGGAGGCAGATTGCAACGCGCCTTGACTTATGCTGTGTTTGTTTTCTGCCAAACTTCATCCCCAGACCCTTGAAGAAAGGGAATCTTTTATGGATAAGAAAGTCGTCATTGCCGGCTCGTGTCGTACCGCGATAGGGAAGATGAGCGGAATGCTCTCAACCGTTCCTGTGGCAAAGCTTGGTGAGGTCGTAATCCGCGAAGCCGTTCGCCGGGCAGGGATCCAGCCATCCGAGGTGGATATGGTCTACATGGGCTGTATTTTGCAGGCTGCCCAGGGGCAGAATGTTGCCCGACAGGCAGCGGTGAATGCCGGCATTCCGATCGAGTCCCCGGCTGTGACCATCAATGTTGTCTGCGGCTCTGGCCTTGAGGCAGTCAATATGGCAGCCAGGATGGTTTTGCTTGGTGAGGCGGATGTGGTGGTTGCGGGCGGCATGGAAAACATGTCGGCTGCGGCTCACGCGCTGCCTTTGGCACGTGTTGGATACCGCCTTGGTGACGGAAAGTTGGTGGACACGATGGTCAATGATGGTCTGACCGACGCATTCAGTCAGCTCCACATGGGTATCACAGCAGAAAACGTGGCAGAACAATGGCATCTGACCCGTGAGGAACTGGATGAGTTCTCAGCTCTTTCCCAGCAAAAGGCTGCCAAAGCCCAGGCTGAGAGAAAATTTGTAGACGAAATTGTGCCGGTGCCGGTTCGAATCAAGCGTGATGTGGTTGATTTTGTTGAAGATGAAGGCATTCGCGGCGACGCGACGGCAGAGGGGCTGGCAAAACTCAAACCCGCTTTTAAACCGGATGGAATGGTAACAGCCGGCAATGCCTCCACCATCAATGATGGAGCGGCAGCCGTGGTTGTCATGAGCGAGGCAAAGGCACGCGAGCTCGGCGTAACCCCGGAAGCCTACTGGCTTGGGAGTGCGCTGGAGGGCGTTGACCCCTCGATTATGGGAATTGGTCCCGTGGCTGCCACAAAAAAACTCATGGAAAAGCTTGGGAAAACTATTGCTGATTTTGACGTCGTCGAAGCCAATGAGGCTTTCGCGGCGCAGTCTGTCGCGGTGCTGCGCGACCTGGGTTTGGACCCAAACAAGGTGAACGTCAATGGCGGCGCGATCGCGCTCGGTCATCCCATCGGCGCGTCCGGCTGCCGTATTCTCGTCTCGCTTATCCATGAGATGCAGCGCCAGAAAGACGCAAAACTTGGGCTGGCAACACTCTGTATTGGCGGCGGCATGGGCTGCGCGACTGCCATCGAGAAGCCTGAAGCATAGTCATGGCGTACATTCAGCTCGATTTGATTGGGCAGGTTGGTTTGATCACGATCAATCGTCCAGAGGCACTGAACGCGTTGAACAGCGCTGTTTTGGCGGACCTGAATGACGCCCTGGACGCAGTGGACCTGGAATCAACTCGCTGTTTGCTGATAACTGGAAGTGGGGAGAAAGCTTTTGTTGCCGGCGCGGATGTTTCTGAGATGAGCGCGATGACGGAGGACGAAGCAAGAGCCTTCAGCCAAACCGGAAACGATCTTTTTCGGAAGATTGAAGCCTTCCCAATTCCCGTAATCGCAGCCGTGAATGGCTATGCCTTTGGCGGCGGCTGCGAACTGGCACTAAGCTGCGACATCCGCGTTTGCAGTGATAACGTCGTCTTCGGTCAACCGGAAGCCGGGCTTGGCATCACGCCCGGATTTGGAGGCACACAGCGCCTTTCGCGCGTGATTGGGACCATGTCTAAGGTGAAAGAGCTGCTTTTCACTTGCCGCAATGTTAAGGCAGAAGAAGCGCTTGAGATCGGACTGGTGAGCGCCGTTTACAATCAGGCGGACTTGATGACGGAAGCCTTAAAAATGGCTAATCGGATTGCCAGTAATGCGCCTGTTGCCATTCGAAACATCAAACAAGCGGTAAATGAAGGGCAGGACCTGCCGATCCACCAAGCGATTCAGCGTGAAATAGACCTTTTCAGCGCGTGTTTTGCCACTGAGGATCAAAAAACAGGCATGCAGGCTTTTTTGGAAAAACGTAAAGAAAAAACCTTCAATAATCGATAAGGGAACAAGACGCAGCCTGGAATACGATCCAGGCTGCTTTCTAAAAGGAGAAACCATGAAAGTAGCAGTGATTGGAGCAGGAACAATGGGGAGCGGGATAGCCCAGGCTTTCGCGCAAACCGAAGGGTACGAGGTCATTATCACCGATATCTCGCTTGAAATTGCCCAAAAGGGACAACAGAAAATTGCCAAAGGCTTGCAGAGCAGGGTGGATCGCGGCAAGCTGGATCAGGCTTCTGCTGATCAGGTTAACGCGCGGATAACAGCCGGTGTGCTTTCAGACTTAGGGGATTGCGACCTGATCGTCGAAGCTGTTTTAGAGGAAATGTCCATCAAGAAAGAGACCTTCAGAGCATTGGACGCGATCGTGAAACCTGATTGTATCTTTGCCAGCAACACTTCTTCGTTGTCAATCACAGAAATTGCTCAGGGTCTACACCATCCAATGGTTGGAATGCACTTTTTTAACCCCGCGCCGGTCATGACACTGGTTGAGGTCATCCCTGGTCTTTCAACACCGCCAGAAGTGGTAGAGGTTGTGAAAGCAATCGCAACCGCGTTGGGCAAAACTCCGGTAGAAGTAAAGGAATCGGCTGGCTTTGTTGTCAACCGCATTCTAATCCCCATGATCAATGAAGCCGTTGGGATATTGGCGGAAAATGCAGCCAGCGCGGAAGGGATCGACACAGCCATGAAACTGGGAGCCAACCATCCGATGGGTCCATTGGAACTGGGGGATCTGATAGGGCTGGATGTTTGCCTGGCAATCATGGAAGTTCTTTACAGTGAAACCGGGGATAGTAAATATCGTCCTCATCCGCTGCTGCGAAAAATGGTTAGGGGTGGCAAGCTCGGTCGCAAAACCGGCGAAGGTTTTTATAGATACTAATAAAGCTAATTTTGGGAGGTTTTTTTAAACTTGCCTGAAAGGTAAAATATGGTTTTTAATCTATCAAAAGAGCACCAAATGGCGCGGCAGTTGTTTCATGATTTTGCTGTCAAGGAAGTTGAACCGTGGGCAGAAGAAACAGACGAATTACATCGGTTCCCTTGGGAAGCTGTTCGGAAGATGCAAAAGTATGGGTTTATGGGCATTCCATTTCCCAAAGAGATTGGTGGTCAGGGTTGTGATACGTTGACATACATTCTCGCAGTCGAAGAAATTGCGAAAATATGCGGCACAACGGCTGTTATTCTCTCAGCTCATACGTCGCTCGCGGCAGACGCGATTTATATTAACGGGACAGATGAGCAAAAGGAAAAATTTCTTCGTCCTTTGGTTGAAGGTAAGAAATTAGGTTCATTTGCCTTAACAGAACCCGATGCCGGCACCGATGCGGCTGGTCAACAGACGAAAGTTATTTCAGATGGCGATGAGTGGCTTATCAACGGCAACAAGATTTTTATCACAAATGGAGAAGTGGCAGATATTTATGTCGCCTTTGGTATGACAGATAAATCCTCAGGTGTCAGGGGTATTTCTGCTTTTATCATTGAAAAAGAAACACCAGGTTTTTCTTTTGGCCCATGCGAAAAGAAAATGGGGATTCGCGGTTCTTCAACATGCGAATTGGTTTTTGATAATTGTCGAATTCCAAAGAATAATCTCTTGGGTCGGGAAGGTAAAGGTTTTGGAATCGCGATGTCCACCCTTGATGGCGGACGCATTGGCATTGCCGCCCAGGCACTGGGGCTTGCCGAAGGAGCGCTTGATAAAACCATTCAGTATGTAAAAGAGCGTAAGCAATTTAATTCTCCCATTGCCAAGTATCAAAACACACAGTTTGTGCTTGCTCAGATGAAAACCGAAATTGAAGCAACTCGATGGCTGGTCTACAATGCCTGCGTAAAAAAAGATAGCGGTAAACCTTTTGCAACTGAAGCCGCCATGGCGAAATTAAAAGCATCCCAGGTGGCTTCTGAAGTTACCCGTGAATGTGTGCAATTACACGGAGGCTACGGGTACATTCAGGCATTCCATGTCGAACGAATGATGCGGGATGCCAAGGTCACAGAAATTTACGAAGGCACATCTGAAGTGATGAAGATGGTCATCGCAGGTAATCTCTTGAAGTGAGGAAGCACATATGAATATCATTGTTTGTGTCAAACAAGTGCCAGATA
This sequence comes from Anaerolineaceae bacterium, assembly GCA_034927385.1. Classification (GTDB taxonomy): domain Bacteria; phylum Chloroflexota; class Anaerolineae; order Anaerolineales; family Anaerolineaceae; genus Mesolinea. Next base: position 5,174 of record JAYFQB010000104.1, read on the forward strand.
CAACCGAAGTCCGAATACATCCAGTGAAGGGAACCTTGATTCGTGAAGGTGTTCCTTCAATCATGAACCCCGATGACAAAGCAGGGTTGGAAGCTGCCTTACGGCTAAAAGATGAAATGTGTGCGCATGTCTCTGTAATCACGATGGGTCCCCGCCAGGCGGATGAAGTGTTAAGGGAAGCTCTGGCTATGGGTGCTGACGAAGCCTATTTAATTTCCGACCCCGATTTCAGCGGTTCCGATACCTGGGCAACATCCTCAACCATTGCGGCGGCAATTACAAAATTAGAG
>JAYFQB010000066.1:0-3298 GCA_034927385.1 Anaerolineaceae bacterium
TGCCCCTACGACCATTTTTGCCATCAATTTCCCGGATGCAGTGATGTAGGGCGAGATTGAGGGCGCCATGGATTCAGGGTTGGAAGAACGTGTATTGCCCTCAATCCGCCGATCACAAATATTATTAATTTACCGCAACGGTGGAGTGGCCAAACCGGAGACCTGCGGTCAGATCGCGTGCTCGGTCGGGAGACTACCCATCCGTTTCACGGTGGGCACAGGCGGCACGATCAGAAACAGGCGAGGCGGCACGATCACGGGGTGGACTAAAAGCCGCCGTAGCCGGTTAGGACATCCACCTGCGTGCCGGTTTCTTCGGTGTGGTAAAACTGGTCGAAGGGGACTGTGGGGTTGGTCCAGCGGTAGATCAATTTGGCGTCTTCGGCTTTCATGTTGATGCAGCCATTGCTCATTACATTACCCCAGTTGGAGTGCCAAAACGCACCATGGAACGCGACTCCGAACAGCGTAATATAACTGACCCAAGGAACGCCAGGGAGGTCATAGACGTTGGGGTTGGCAGGTTCATTGACCATCCGGCGGCAAGGGCGTTTGCGGTTTGTCATCCAGCGCCCAACCGGAGTGAGACCATCGCGAATTCCCGTTGAACAAAGCGTCTGAAACACCTGCCGGTCGTATTCAAAAGCCCGGATTTCCTGCTTGTAGAGGTCCAGCTCAATCCGTTTTGCGTCGGGGGCAACGTCGGTGCTGAGGGGTGTGATTTCCTCGGGCTTGGTTAGGTGGACCGCTTCAGCGGGAACGTAATAAGACATCCCGTTCAGGTCGTCCCAGAGTTCGTACCAGGGTTTGCCAAATTCGTCCTGTTCCAACCTGAGTACCCAGAAGTTGTTTTCAAAGTAAAAAGTACGGTTGACGTTGATTCTGTTGGGCTCGAAATAAACGTGTACAAAGGGCACAGTAATCTCGCCCAGCGTTCCGCCCTCAGGGATGGGGTCTTTGGGTATGGCGTTAATGCGGTTGAAGACCGGCTGGACCCAGGCTGCTTCGATATATTCGGTGTCGCTGATTTGATACCAGCCGACTTTTTTCTTGAAGATGTTCTCAACATGCATCAACTTGGGGAGCGAGATGATGTCATCATACTTAAAGAAGCCGCTGTTCTTCGAAAGCGCGTTGGGCTCTTCGTGGATCAGGAGCTTGTAACGCAAAATGCGCGCAAGCGGCGGGTCAAGCTCGATCAAGGCGGCGGATGCGTCCGAGACCGGCGCGGGCAGGAGCATGCTTAAGGCGCCTAACCCCATAGTTTTCAAGAAACTTCTACGTGTAAGTTTGATATTTTCCATTTGTTTAATAGTGAACGTGAACTGGTATTCCCACGAACGCCCAATTATACAACCAACCTGCTTCGCTTGTTTCCATATTGACACAGCCGTGGCTCATTGGATTGCCAAAATTATTGTGCCAATAGGTGCCGTGGATACCATAGCCGCGGTAAAAATACATCACATACGGCACATCGGGGAGATAGTAGCCCGGACCAGCCATGTCATCATAGAGGAGCTTGATCCATACGTAATAGGTGCCGGTTACGGTGGGTGTGTCCCATAAGCCGGTTGAGACCAGGAAAGAGGCAACGACGGTATCGCCTTCAAAAGCGTAGAGCATCTGCTCACTGAGATTTACATCGATCCATTTGCTGCCGAGAGGCTGTGTTTCGCCGGGAATGTTTTCTGGAGTGTTGGGATCCTCTTCGTAGGCGTAAGGGGTGATTTCAACCGTTGGGAGCTGTGTCTCGGTGGGCGTGGGGGTTTCGGTTGGGGTGGCTGTAGGCGTGGGGGTGTTGGTTGGAGTTGCCGTCGGGGTTGGGGTGGGGGTGTTAGTCGGGGTGGCGGTGTTGGTGGGCGTGAGGCTTGGCTTCAGCGGCACAGAATTGGTCTCGACCAACTGGAACTGGGCACCCGCGATTGGTTGAAGGCGGATAATTCCAACCGAATACAAGCCGAGCAGTACGACCGCGATAACCAAAGCGCCAACAGCCCAAACCCAGCCAAGTTTTCGCCTCGGTTTTTTTGCAGGCTCAGCTTGTTTATGAGGAAGCGCGGGCCCCGCCGCCAGTGCGGCAGACTGGGGTTCTTTTTGCCAGCCAACAGCCGAACCCTGCCGCAATTGGCTGGCCACCCAATGCATCCCCGCGCGGGCGGTTTTGTTTTGGGGGTCCAGGTCGAGCACTTTTCGCAGCCACAGGATGCTTTGCTGCGGTTCAGAAAGCCCTGCCATAAGCAGCAACCCAGAGATGTTTTCGGGGTCTGAATCCAACACCTGCACGGCAAGCTCACGGGCAAGCGTTGGATTGCCTTCCAAAACAGCTTTTTTGGCTTTGGCAATCAGCTCATTGTTGATTGTGTTCTGATCTTCCATCCGCATTAAGATCCAGCTTTAGGGCTGCGTTCCCTGGGTGGATACTCCTTCGTTATTCAGATAGCATTTGATGCCAGCAACGATGCCATCAGCGAGACGTTCGGGGTTTGAGGTCAGAGTTTCCTGATCGAGGTTCAAAAATCCAACCTCAATGATCCCGGCCGTTGTATTCGGATCGATTTCCGAAAAGGCATGATAGCGAGTCATGTCATTCGTTACTGACTGGTAATGATACCTTAAACCGGTAATGTTGGCATAGCGGTCGGCGATACATTGCACAAGTCTGGCGGAATTTTCGGATTTGGTTTCTGAGAGTGCGGCGGCAACCTTGAACCCCGTCGCGGAATCGTTAATGTAATCGCAGGAGTCGGCATGGATCGATAACAACAATCCAGCCTGATAGCCATCCATACGGGCGTCAAATTCATCCAAAAGCTCCACCTCGTAGCCCATGTCGATCAGTTTCATCTGCACAAATGTGGCGATGTTACTGTTTACCTCAAGCTCCGTTAAGCCGTTGCTGCAAACCGCGCCAGAATCGCTGCCCCTGTGGCCGACAACAATCCCGATTTTCTTGGCTGGGAAGCCGATCGGAAGCACTGCAGCCTCTTCCGTGGCGGAGGTGAGCGCCTCAACCTGGCTGGGGTTGGCAGCCTGAGCCAGTTGCTTTTGCAAATTTCCCGGCATGAGGCTGCCGGGCATCCAAAGCGAAAACAAGGTGGCGGTGATGGCGCCAATACCAATCACGGACGAGATGACCTGCACAAACAATCTGGTGATGCCTTGCCCTGGGCGGCTTTGATTGGAAGTTTCAGCCGCGGTTTCACGCCTTGAGGTTTGAGCACGAGATGTGCTTGACCTTGAGTTAACCGATTCACGGCGTTCGTCCGCCTCGTCCCACTCTGTGTACGAAGCGGCG
>JAYFQB010000353.1:0-4791 GCA_034927385.1 Anaerolineaceae bacterium
TTTGATATGGCGTTTCAGAATTGTTTACTTACGCGGATTTCTTGCTGCCCGGTTTGAGCTGCTGGCGCAGCCAGGACGCCGCCTGGCTTTGATGTTGACGCAGGACGAGCACGGATGTATTTGATCCCCTGACCACTTTGTCAACAACTTCGCCGAAAGGCAGCCCGGGTTTTGCTTGGCCCTCATAGGAACCGATGATGATCAAGTCATAGTCGCGGTCCTGGGTTTCCGCCACAATCGCGCTGGTTGGATCCTCCCCCCGGACAATGTGCAGGTTGGCGTTTCCGGGAATGTTTCCCAGCTCAGTCATCACAACTTCCTGCAAGAAAGCCATTTGGTCCTCATAGAGCTCGTCATCCAGGTTCTTATCCACCACCCGCATAAAATCGATGGTGGCGTTATCCGACTTAGCCAGGTCATCCGCCAACGCGATGGCAAGTTTGCTGTGAAGACCGCCGCCAACAGGCACAAGGATATCCTCAATGCGGTCAATTCCGCGGTCAAACAAAACGCCCACATTCGTCAAGCCGGAACGGATAATCGCGTCAAGCCCTTCCTCAAATTTTGCCTGCTCCGCCTCATTGACGGGCCATTTGAAGAGCATCAGGCGGATGTTATTGTCGCCGTGCATATCGTCGATCAGACCGCCGGCAATGGACGCGCCGGTGACTGTTTTGGAATACATCGGCACATTGCGTTCCACCGCGTACTTGATGAACTTTTCGAGGGCGTACTGCCTTGAGTGGTTCAGTTTCTCGCGGGACGTTTCATCTTCCGCCGACTGCTTGTCAATTACCTGCAGCAGGCCGAGGTTCATTTCGGTGTCGGCGTTTGCAATGCGTGCGCCCAATCTGACCACGTTTTCCAATCCGCTGGTCTGTTGGATCGGCACCACCAGGCGGTATCTGCCAGGGTCCTGGCTGCGTTTGTGTTCTGCCTTCCATGACTCCACGCCGAGCCTGACGAAGTAAAAGGTGGTAAAAATCGCCAGAATTCCACCCATAAATATTAATGCCTTCACTTCAGAATAGCGTAAAACGATCAGGCAGACCAGTGAGGCGATAATTGGTGTCAGCGGGAAAGCCGGCACTTTAAACGGGCGGTGGATATACGGATATTTTTTTCGCAGTGTAATCATCGACAAGTTCGACATCAACAAAACAAACAAATATCCACCGGAGGTGATATAGCTGAGGAAATCCACAGCCCCAATCAGAGCTACAAACATCGATAAGCCGCCAATCACCAAAATGGCATAATAGGGCACACGCGCCTGATTCAGACGGGAAAGAAAGGCGGGCCAACTGCCATCGCGGCTGAGGGTGAAGCTTTCGCGAGTCGCGGAAAGCATGGATGAATTGATCGAGGTCAAAGCGCCGACCATGCCGGCAATGCCGATCAATGTCGCGCCAGGCGTACCGAGGAAAATTCGAATCGTATCCGAAATCGCTGTTTCAGACCCGGCAATCGTACTCGATGTGCCCATTGCCACAGTCACCACCAGGGTGTAGACCGCCACAATCAGGAAGAGGCTGATCATAATCGCCTTGGGTATGGTCTTTGTCGGATTTTTAATTTCTTCCGCGTCATCCGCGATCACTTCAAAGCCTACATACATAGCGTAAATCAGCGCGATGGCTTTTAGGATCACGCCGAAGTTGGCTATTGGATTATCAGAAGTAAACCACCTGCCCATCGGTAAAAGCGTGGCTGTGTGGAACCCAGTCGGTGAGGCGAAGCCAGCGATGATATAAATCGCGAAGGCAGCCAACAAGCTAAAACCCATCACAACCTGCATATTGCCGACCTTGGTCACGCCCATGATATTGAGAATGACAAACAACAGGATTGCGACAATTGCAACCAAGCCAATTCCAATGGGGCTTTCAGCAAGCGAGGGCACGAACACCGAAACTGAATAAGCGAAACCAACTGCAGAAAGAGCGGTATAAAACGTGCTCGAAATGCTGTCCATCGACCCGACCAGGAAAGCGATTAAGCCTTTGCCCCAGGCTTCGCGCACGTAAGTCATGGCGCCGCCCGTCTCGGGGTAGGTCGTCGCGAGCTCGCAGTAGTTGAGTGCGATGCTGAAGCTAAGAATACCGGCAACCAACACCGCCCATATGGCTGCGGGTCCTGCGACAGCCGCGGCATGCCCAGTCAGAATAAACACACCGGAGCCAAGCGTGCCAGCAGTTCCAAGCATCACTGCCTGGGGTAGATTCAACTGTCTTTTAAGCGTTCTTTTTTGAGCCATTTTGACCCATGTCCCTTCAATGCATAAGTCCGAATCAGGCACCATGACCTTCTTCGGACTTTAGAATATTTCTGTTGTGTTGTGATGCCTATTATATGCCTTTTTACAAAAACAATATAATGAAATATAGGTTCTGCACACAGGCGAAAAATGGATGTTTCGCCGGGATGTTGCTTCATTTTAGCTGGCTTTAACAGCAGCTTTCCATCCTTTATTCCCAATCCTTGTTCGTTGCGGTTTCAGGCATAAATTTTTCACCTGCGTCAATATCCGTTACAATTGACAAAAAGCAGTACGTTTCTAACGTTCTGGAGGAATACTATGGATCTTATAACACTCATCCTGATTGCGCTGGCAGCCTTCCTACTGGTGATCGTTGGCGTTGTGCTCTACCGCACCAGCCACTTTGCGATCCAACTCCCCGATGATGAGCCCATCCCCCTCGCGGAAATTGACGGCGAGGAAGTTGCCAGGCACATCGGTCTCGCGATTCAACTGAAGACCATCAGCAACACCGACCCCGCGAAGGTCGACCCCCTGCCTTTTGAGGGCTTGCGCAACCTGCTGCAAGTGCTTTATCCTCAGGTGGATGACCATCTCACCCGTGAAGTGATCAACGGCGGCGGGCTGCTCTACACCTGGCAAGGCACCGAACCGGACCTTGACCCGATCGCGCTTGCCGCCCACCAGGACGTTGTGCCAGCAAACGAAGCGGCCGACTCTGGCTGGACTCACCCACCTTTTGCCGGTGAGATTGCCGATGGTTACGTCTGGGGACGCGGCGCGTTGGACTGTAAGGGGTCCCTCATTAGCATCATGGAAGCCGTCAACAACCTGATCCGCGACGGTTTCGCTCCCCGCCGCACGGTCTACCTGCTCTTCGGGCACGACGAAGAATGCAGCGGCACCCACGGCGCGGTCGCGCTTGCCGATATCCTTGAAGCCCGCGGGGTCAGACTGGCGCTTTTACTCGACGAAGGCGGTTCAGTTACAACCAGCACACTGCCCGGGATCGAGTCGCCTGTCGCGATGATTGGCGTAACTGAGAAGGGGCATCTCTCGCTCAAACTGAAAGCCACCACGAAGCCAGGCCATGCCTCAACGCCTTCCACCCCAACCGCGATTGGCGCCCTTAGCCTTGCCATCGCCACGCTCGAAAATAACCCCTTCCCCCAACACCTGGACATGGTCGAATTCATGATGAGTTTTGTCGGCGCTGAGCTGTCCTTTATGGACCGCTTGATGCTCGCCAACACCTGGCTGTTTGGCGGCGCTGTCAAGCGCAAACTGAGCCAGAACCCGAGCACCGATGCCAACACCCGCACGACAATTGCTCCTACTATCCTGCGTGCGGGCAGTGCCGAAAACGTTCTGCCCGCCACGGCTGAAGGGCTGATCAATCTTCGAATCTTCCCAGGCGAGACCGTCCGCGAGACCTACGAACGCATCTACGACCTGGTTGCCGATCAAACTTTGGAAGTGCTTCCAGCACACGGCGAGACTCTTGAGGGGGACCATACCTGGGAACCTACGGAGATTTCGGATATCGATTCGCCCCAATTCAGGCTGCTTACGCGCCTGGCTCAGTCTGCCTATCCCGAAGCACTGGTTGCGCCCTTTATGATGAACGGGGCAACGGACTCACGCCACTACTCCAAACTCTCCCACTTTATCTTCCGCTTCTCGCCCATACTGCTGAGCCAGGAAGACCAGAATACCGTCCACGGCGTGAACGAACGCCTGTCTTTCGAAAATGCCGCCCGCATGGTCAGCTTTATGCAAGCCCTGATTCGCACTGCAAGCCAGTCGGATTTTGTCCGTTTTGAAGGAGAGGACGAGGTGGATGAGGATGAAGCCGAAGAAGACGCCGAACCTCGTCGGATGGAAAAGCCGCTGAGGATAAAACCACTGCGTCGAGCCAAACTGGATGAGGACGAGCCTTCCGGCTTAGAACCGCTGTCGGATGATGATGAACCGCTGGTTGCCAAGCCGCTGGTCGATTCCGACCGGGAAGACTAATTTGGGGCTCCCAATCGGACCGCGTTCAGCGTGAGCTCCCACAAGCCCGCACCTCCGATCGACCTAACGCGCGTTCGCGCGCTGCTGTTTGACGTTGATGGCACCCTTTCGGACAGCGATGACTACATGGTCAGCCGAATTGCTGAGAAGATCAGGTTCCTGGACAGGTTGTTTACGACAAAGATATCAAACCGCCTGGCACGCGCCTTTGTGCATTTTGCGGAATCCCCCGGCAACTGGCTGCTGCATGTCGCCGACCGGCTCGACCTGGACCATCTTCTGGGAGCGATGTTGGACAAGCGGGCAATCCGGAGAGAAGCTGAACTGGAAAACTTTCCAGCCATCCCGGGCGTTTTCCCCATGCTAAAGGAACTAAGCGGGCGATTTCCCCTGGCGATCGTTTCCGCCCGAAACGAAGTAACCACCCGCCATTTTTTGCGACTCAACCAACTCGAAAAGTTTTTCCAGGTGGTGGTTACCTCGCAGACAACCCAACGCACCAAGCCTTTTGCTGA
>JAYFQB010000086.1:0-2063 GCA_034927385.1 Anaerolineaceae bacterium
GGGAAGAATCCAAATCAGGGTTGATGGCCCTGGAACCTGGCTCATGGCCGAAAATCCTTGAAATTGTCCAAAACGTCAGAGCGTTACCCCGCATACGGCTGACTGGACTGATGTGCATGCCACCGCTTGTGACGGACATGGAAGCCAATCGTCCGTATTTCCAGAAAACCAGGCAATTATTGTCTTATATAAACGAAAACCTGCCAGGAATAAACCTGACAGAGCTTTCCATGGGCACATCCAGTGATTTCCCGGTCGCGATTGAGGAAGGCGCCACGATTGTGCGCATCGGCGAAGCGCTGCTCGGGCCAAGACCAACCAAGAAAGAGAACAACTAATGAAACTGCTCTTATCCTTGCTGCTTGCCATCCTTCAAGCCTTGAGCCTTATCGTGCTCATCCACGTGGTGCTGAGTTACTTCCTGCCGATCACCAACCCGATCCGGAAAATCCTTGGGCAAATCGTGGAACCTCTTCTTTTGCCGATTCGCAAGCTGGTCAAGCCCATGGGCGGCCTGGACCTGAGCCCCATGGTGCTTCTCATCCTGATTTATTTTGTTGAGTTATTGTTAAGGGCGTTTCTGCGTTAGCCCGACGAACGGTCTAGGCTTTATAGAGTATCCTACCGCAGGTCTTACAGTGCGCCAGGGAACCGGAAGACTTGGCCGCCTGGATATCCGCTGGGGGCAATTGAACACCACACCCCTCGCAACAGTCATCCACAATCTCTGCCACAGCCCTGCCACCTTTAGCCTTGAATAAAGCCTGGTATTCATCCAGGGTTTGCTTTGGAAGCGGTGAAGTGAGAGCCTGGCGCTGCGAGCGTAATTGCTGCTGCTCAACCTCCAGCTTGGACTTCTCACCGAGCATCAGCGAGTTTTCACTGGCTTTTTTATCCAGCGCGCGGTGGTACGCAAGGTCAGCTTCTTTGAACGCTTCCTGGGCCGTTTCGAGGGCAAGCATGGCATCCAGCTGTTCATCCTCCAACTTTTGAATGTTACGCCGCAACACTTCACTCTCGGCCTGCAAATCCTGCAGTTCTTTCGGGTTGCGGACCTTTCCCCCGAACAGACTTTTTTGATGCAGCTCCAACTTAATTTTCTTTTCCTGGGAACGGGCTTGGATCTCCTTAATTTCCGAATGAATTTTGCGTTCAGCTTCTTCCGCCAGCATTTTCTGCTCGTTGGCAGCACGCACGGTTTCATCCGCGAGGAGTATTTGCTCGATTTGGGCTAAACGCCGCGTAATTTTTCGGTATTGTGTGTCAATCGACTGCAATCGGTAAAGATTGAAAGACAGGTTCATCCAGCACGCTCCTTGTTGAGAGAACAGTTGGCAGCAAGTTGATTGTATCAGATACCTTTTACACCTGACTTCCAAAGGTTAATCCTCGAGGCCTGAAAAGGTAATAATGGTGGTCATATTCGTTTGCAGGCACGGATTTATACCCATAAAGCAAACCTGACGGGGTGCTGGCTCTGCTGATGCTGATGGTTGATTATGATATAATTTTAAGGATTAATTTAAAAGTCTCTCGGACGGAGTGTTGCATTGGCGATTTTCAATCCCATAAAATGGTTGTTGGGCTTCTTCTCCCTTGATTTGGGGATAGACCTCGGTACAGCCAACACATTGGTCAACGTGCGCGGCAAGGGAATCGTGATTAATGAACCGTCCTGGGTGGCGATTGACCGTAGAACACGTGAACCACAAAAAATCGGCGCAGCTGCCAAAGCAATGGTGGGCAGAGCCCCGGCAAACATGGTGACCCTGCGTCCATTACGCGACGGTGTTATTTCCGAATATGACATCACGCAGGCCATGCTGGAGTACTTCATCAGCAAAGCGCACGAAAACAGCATCGTGATTTTTCCCCACAGCCGGGTCGTCATCGGAATCCCATCTGGTGCAACTGAAGTGGAGAAGCGCGCAGTTTATGACGCGGCCATGTCCGCAGGCGCGCGCGAATGTTATATGATCCAGGAGCCCGCGGCCGCGGCAATCGGCGCTGGCCTGCCCATCAACGAGGGATTCGGAAACATGATTGTTGATATCGGTGGTGGA
>JAYFQB010000226.1:0-1637 GCA_034927385.1 Anaerolineaceae bacterium
AGAAACCTGGTCGATTTCATCCTCATTGGCAACGTGGGGAAGAAGGCTATCATAAAACACCAGCGAGCCGGCAAAGCCGATGGTTCCGAGGATATAAAGAATGATGCATAAAGTCTGATCTGCCGGAGAGACAACGAACCATAGCAGTGCGGTGCTGATGATTCCCAGGGCAGCAAAAAATGCCATGAAGGTCTTTTTGCTGGCTTTGAAATCTGCGATGGCGCCTAAAATTGGGCTCAACAAGGCTGCGAGCAGGCTGCCGATTGCCACCGCGTTTCCCCAGATGGGAACCGAAGCGCCTTGCGCGATGTAACTGGCAAAATAGGTGGGTAAAACTACGCCCATGACGGTGGTGGCGAAAGCCGAATTCGCCCAATCATACATTGTCCAGGCTCGGATAGCTTGCTTGTGTTGTTTTTCTTCTGTATGCTGGTTTGTATCCATAGATTTGCTCCTTTTTTGTTTTCTCCTCCAGACCCATCTATCCGGTGGAGTTTATTCAACGGTTGCTCCCAGAGCGGAAAATGTCTCAGCTACTAAATCCACCAGCTCAATCGGATCGCTGCAAGTCAGCAGGCTTCGCATTGTCTCACGGGGCAATTGATAGGGGTCAAGGTAAGCTTTCAGGTATTTCCGAAAAGGCATGATTGCGTTTTCCGGGTCGGTCAAAAGCATATCTCTAAGCTGCCAAAGTGTTGTTTCAGCAACTTCCTGAATGCTGACATCTTCGCGATCATGCCAGGAAAAAATCCATGGGTTGGCTTTGGCTGCACGTCCGATCATCACCGCGTCGCAGCCGGTCTCTTCCAGCATGCGTCGGGCGTCAGCAGGGGTGGTAACGTCGCCGTTGCCGATAATCGGCAGGTTCTGGAAGGCTCGCTTGAGCTCGGTGATTGGCTGCCATTGAGCCGGTTTATGGTAAGAAATCTTACCAGTACGCCCATGAAGCGCGATGGCTTTGGCGCCATTTTCCGCCGCGAGGTTGGCTAATTCAAGGAAGTTGAGCGAATTTGCATCCCAACCCATGCGCATCTTGACGGTTACTGGCACCCGGACAGCAGCAGAAACAAGCCTTACGGAGTCCCTGACCAGCTCTGGATTGCGCATCATGCCCACGCCGGCGCCGCGCCCTGCCACGCTTTTGGCGGCGCAGCCCATGTTGATGTCGATCATGTCTGGGTGGAATTCTTCTTCGATCCTCGCCGCACACACCGCCATGCGAACCGCGTCGTTATCCAACAACTGAGCCACAAAGGGGCGCTCCTCCTCACGGGCGAGCAGTCGCTTTTTTTGATAATTTTTCTGATGGGCGTAATCGAGTGTGTTGATGAATTCTGAAACCGAATAGGCAGAGCCAAGCTTGCGTGTGAGCAGTCGAAAAGAAGCATCCGAAATCCCATCCATCGGCGCGAGAACCAAGCGTCCATGGATGGGAATATCAGCAATTAAAAAATCCGGCTGAGACAAAACCCAAACCTCAATCAGTGATCTTGAACAAGACGCTGATAATGCGCCTGGCAGGGACCTTGAGCTCAACATCGCCGTTGGGCTGCCGCACCAGGTCATTAATCAGGCTTTCGTCCAGGTTCACGAGATGAGCGCTTGTGCTTTGCATATTAGGCTTCAGGCGCAGGGTG
>JAYFQB010000019.1:0-5453 GCA_034927385.1 Anaerolineaceae bacterium
AGACGGGCTGAAAGTGAGCTCGGGCGTCAAGGTAGGGGACATTGATCCTTCTGGAGATCCAGCAGTTTGTTACCAGATATCCGACAAAGCACGGAAAATTGGCGAGGCGGTTGTAAAAGCTGTTCGTTCAATCGAAACGGCAGGATAGCTTTGAAAATAACCGAAGCGCTGCGCGTAGAAAAAGGTGACATCGTTGCGATTGTGGGGGCAGGGGGCAAAAGCAGCCTGATGTTTGCCTTGGCGGAAGCGCTGCCTAAACCAGTTTGCCTGACCACGACAACAAAAATTGGGTACAGCGAAGGGTTTGGAGCTTTTAACCATCTTGAGTTTTCTAATTTCATAAATCGCGGCGGAGAAGCATTTTCGGACGGAGTTGTCACCCTTGTCACTAATCCAACTGATACCACCCGCCAAAAGTGGCTGGGTCTTTCTCTGCCAGAAGCGGAGAATCTGATCGCCACCTGTAAACAAGGCGGAGTTACATGCTTTATCGAAGCCGATGGTGCGCGACGTGGATCTTTAAAGGCACCCGCGGACTGGGAACCGGTCATTCCTGACTCGACAAACCTGGTGGTTGTCCTCGTGGGGTTGAGCGTGATTGGCAAGCCGCTCACGGACGAATACGTCTTCAGACCTGAGATATTCAGCAGGCTTACCGGCTTAAATATAGGCGAACCGGTGCGGCTTGAGCATGTTTGCCGCATGCTCAGCCACGAAAAAGGCGGCTTGAAAGGTGTCCCAGAGGGGGGCAGAGCCGCGGTGGTCTTCAATCAAGCGGATCTGTGTCCCTTCAAACCGGAAGATAACGCGTTGGTGGAAACATACTTGCGCGAGAAATTCTCTGCCGCAATCACCACCAGCTTGCGGTTTGACCGCGAAAATTGCGGCGTGATTTTCAGGTAATTGTACAAAGCTGACTGAATCCATCGGTTCCTTGCTTATTTGTTTTGAGCTATTCTTTTCTTCCGATTACAATTCAATAGGATTATTTAATTCGAAGAGGTGAAAATGCTAAACGTCATCCCAATTGCGGAAGCTTTGAGTCTCGTCATGCGGCAATTTGGCAACAATACCGGTCGTGTCGAAAAGGTGGGTCTGCAGTACGCGCCTGGACGCTACCTTGGGGAGGACGTGACAGCCCCTGAAGACGTGCCGGCGTTTGACCGCTCTACCGTTGATGGGTTTGCGGTAAGAAGCTCTGACTTGCGCGGCTGCTCGGATGCAATCCCAGCCATACTGGAAAAAACCGGCAAGTCCTTGATGGGTCAGCCTTATGAGAAGCCTTTGCTTCCAGGGGAATGTGTGTGTGTGCCCACAGGTGGGGCGGTTCCGCCCGAAGCCGACGCGATGGAGATGATTGAATACACTGAACCGTTGGGAGGGAATCAGTTTGCCTTCTTCCGCCCGGTGGCGCCGGGGGAAAACCTGATTTTGCGCGGCGAAGACCTCAGAGAGGGTGAGACGATTCTGCATTCTGGCAGAAATCTTGGCTCAGCGGATATTGGCACCCTTGCGGCAATCGGCATAACCGAGGTTCCGGTCTTTTGCCAACCGGTTGTGGGTATCATTTCCACTGGCGACGAACTCGTCCCTCCGGATGAGCCTCTGAATCCGGGTCAAATCCGGGATGTCAATTCCGACCTGTTGCGGGCGGCAGTTGAACAGGTGAATGGAATTGCCGTAAAGCGCGGCATCGTCGAGGACGATTATGACTCTTTGATGGAGGCATGTAATGAACTTTTGCCTATGGTGGATGTTCTGTTGGTTTCGGGCGGCACTTCAATGGGCGAGCAAGATAACATGCCCAAGATCGTCGCTGAGATGGGGGAAATGTTGGTCCATGGTTTGGCGGTGAAACCTGGCAAGCCGACGATTATTGGTGATGTCGGAGGTAAAGCGGTTTTCGGGCTGCCGGGAAACCCCGTGGCAGCCTTCTTCATTTTTGATTATCTGGTGAAACCTTTGCTGTTGGCTCTTCAGTCTGGCGAGGTTGTGACCCATCCTGTGGAAGCAAGGCTCACGCGGGCTGTTTCCTCCAACCATGGCAGGGAAGAGTTCATCCTGGTTCGACTGAACGGAAGTGAGGCAGAGCCTGTTCCGAGCAAATCCGGCTTGATCAGCACCGTTTCGCGAGCCAACGCTTATTTCGTAATTCCCCGGGACCAGGAAGGATTGCCCAAAGGTGCTCTGGTCCATGTTACAAGATTGTGAGGTCGTATGGCATTTACATACTTATCCAACTATCCGCTTGAAGAAGCCCGGGAAATCTTCCTTAAAACGCTGAAACAGGCGGGTTTGAAGCCTCGGGTGGAACGCATTCCAACCACTGAGGCAAATGGACGGATTACGGCGGAAGCTGTTTATGCTGTGATCTGTGCCCCGCACTATAACGCTTGCGCGATGGACGGCATAGCGCTGGAAGCCAACCAAACATACGGAGCCAGTGAAACCCGCCCTGTGACGCTGCAGGAAAACACATACCAGTGGGTGAACACCGGCGATCCTCTGCCGGAAGACTATGACTGTGTGGTGATGGTTGAGGATGTGATCGAAACCGAGCTGGGGGTGCAACTTTTTGGCGCAGCCACACCCTGGCAGAATATCCGCCAAATTGGCGAGGATATTGCCGCGGGGGATATGGTTGTCCCCAGTTTTACGCGGCTAAGCCCTTCAGCGCTTGGTGCTCTTCTGGCGGCAGGCGTGCTGGAAGTTGCGGTGATTCAGAGGCCAATGGTCGGAATTATTCCCACAGGCAACGAGTTAGTCGCGCCGAGTTCCAACCCAAAACCGGGGGATATCATTGAGTTCAATTCGACCATTTTTTCGGGCATGATGGAAGACTGGGGTTGTGAGACCAAGGTTTACCCCGTGGCTGGTGATAAAAGTGAAACTATCATCGATCTGCTGAGGACTGCGATTGCGGAATGTGATCTTGTGCTGCTAAACGCCGGATCTTCGGCGGGGAGAAAAGATTTCTCGATCGAGGCGATCGAGGCGGTTGGTACGGTTGTGCTGCACGGCGTGGCGATCAAGCCAGGGAAACCGACTATTCTCGGCTTTGCGCGAAGGGGGGAACAGGTGGTTCCGCTGGTTGGGCTGCCTGGGTATCCTGTTTCGGGAATATTGGTGCTTGAACAGTTGATCAAACCCGTGGTGGATATGATGAGCCGCCAGCAAGCCGAAACCCCGAAATTTGTGGAAGCGTTGGTTTCACGGCGGTTGGTATCGTCATTAAAATACCTTGAATATATCCGTGCCAGGCTTGGAAAAGTCGGTGGAAGGATTGTGGCTGTGCCGCTCAATCGAGGAGCCGGCGTTGTCAGCTCCTTTGTGAAGGCTGATGGAATCATCCACGTCCCGCAGAATGTGGAAGGCTACGAAGCTGGAGAGAAGGTCAGGGTGGAACTGCTGCGCCCGATGGCTGAGATTGAACAGACTCTGGTCATCACGGGCAGTCACGATCCGCTGATTGATGAAATCATAGACATCATGCGGCGAACCTGGTCTGACTGTTTTGTTGCTTCCTCACATGTAGGTAGCATGGGCGGGATTATGGCTGTCAAACGCGCCGAAGCCCACTTGGGCGGTGTGCACCTTTTAGATGAAACCAGCGGCGCGTACAACCTGGCATACGTTCGAAAGTACATACCAGAAGGTGGGGTGCAGCTTGTAAGGTGCGTGCAGCGGACGCAAGGCTTGATGGTTGCGAAAGATAACCCTCTCGGGATACGGGGCATAAAGGAGCTGGTTGGATTGCGCTACGTGAACCGCCAGAAAGGCAGCGGCACACGCATCCTTTTGGATTATCTCCTGAAGCAAGCCGGGCTTAGCGGTGCTGAAATCAGAGGTTATGAACGGGAAGAAATAACGCATACCGCTGTCGCGGCGGCGGTGGCATCGGGCACAGCAGACGCGGGGATGGGAATCCTGGCGGCTGCCAGAATCTACGATTTGACATTCATCCCCATTTGCGAAGAAGAATATGACTTCCTGATTTCCGAAGAAAGCTGGAATCACCCTCAGTTCCAGAGGTTCATGCAGGTTTTAAAAGGCACCGAGTTGGCAAGCCGACTGGAAGCGATGGGCGGGTATAAGCTGGACCGACCAGGCGAGACGATAGCGCTTTGAGCAGCGGAAGAGAGGAAAAATGACAGAAGACATTCGTGTTGCCATCCTGATTTCGAGCGATAAAGGCGCAAAAGGTGAACGGGAGGATTTGAGCGGTCCGGCAATCGCGGCGAAACTGCAGGGACTGGCGGAAGTCGCAGCACAGGAGGTCGTGCCGGATGAAAAAGAGTTGCTTGCCGCTAGGCTGATTGATTATGCGGATAGGTTAAAGGTTGATATTATCTTCACCAGTGGAGGAACGGGGCTCGCGCCGCGGGACATAACTCCCGAAGCGACTCTCGCGGTGTGCGATCGAATGGTGCCGGGGATTACCGACGCCATGCGGCTGAAGAGCCTGGAGGTGACGGATCGCGCCATGCTTTCTCGTGCAGTTTCTGGAGTGCGAGGCAGAACGCTGATCATCAATTTGCCGGGCAGCCCGAAAGCCGTCCGGGAATGCCTGGATGTGTTCCTGCCGGTGATGGACCATGCTGTTGAGACCCTGCGCGGCGAAGCCTATGAGTGCGCGGCTCCAACGAAGGATCACTGAAAATAGAAAAGTGATATACAATTTATTGTAGTTCGCCGGATGTTGAAACAGTATTTTGGGACACTTCCGAGAAAATTTGAGAAAAGGATAAACAAATGAAACGTTTCGCATTGATCATGATTTGCGTAGGATTGCTGTTTTCCGCAGTAGCTTGTGCGGCAAAACCTGAGAACAAAGTAATCCAAATGTCCACCACCACATCCGTGAACGATTCGGGTTTGATGGCTTATCTGCAGCCTGTTTTTGAAAAGGAAACTGGCTACACACTCGAAATCACCTCCGCCGGCACTGGTGCCGCCATCGAAAAGGGTCGAACGGGTGACGCGGATATCCTTTTGGTTCACTCCAAATCCCAAGAAGAGGCATTCATCGGCGAAGGCTTTGATGAAACCCGAATTCCCTTTATGTATAACTTCTTCGTGATAGTTGGTCCCGCTGATGATCCTGCTGGCGTGGCTGGAAAAGCAACCGCCGCCGAAGCTTTTCAGGCGATTGTTGATTCCGGGGCTACGTTCATCTCCCGCGGAGATGAGAGCGGTACCCACAACAAAGAAAAGGCGATTTGGACCTCGATCAACATTGACCCTGTTGGGCAGACCTGGTACCAGAGCACCGGCGCTGGTATGGGCGCTACCCTGACCGTTGCAAACGAGCAGCAGGCGTATACCCTCTCAGATAAAGCCACCTTCCTCGCGCACGATAACACGCTTGCGTTGTTGCTTGAAGCGACTGACGATATGAAGAATACCTATTCAGTGATCGCCATTTCGTCCAAACGCTTCGAGGATACGAACGC
>JAYFQB010000265.1:0-1583 GCA_034927385.1 Anaerolineaceae bacterium
ACCACCCCGAGATGGCGAGCACGCGAACAGCCATGAACAGCGCTGGCGACCTGATGTTCACCCTTGTGCAACTCGATGAGCATATTATGCCGCGTTCACGCAAACCTTCTGTTTTCCGCGGTTGGCAGAGCCAATATCTTGAGCTACTCAAACAAGGCGACCGCCGCGGCATCGTTGAAAGCATCCAAACCATCGAATCGATCCATCCCCTCTTGCCCTGGTTTGATGAGCTTGTGCGGAGGGATGCCGATTACTTCGATTTGCCCAAAAGCTATCAATGGTAAAATAGCCAATTATGCATGAAGCTATTCTCGACTCACAAAGCGGTTTGTACCTGGCGGAACCGCTTGACACTTGGTTAACAGCCTCCCAACAGGATTTTGCCATCCCTGAGGCAGGTGGCTCAAGCGCCCGGGTTTTCTTGTTGAAAAACGCGCTTGGAAAAACCGGCTTCGGTCCCGACCCCGCCTTCAAGGTGATGCGCCACGACAAAATTGCCTACGCAAAGCCGCTCTTCCTGGAAGAATTCAACATCCTCGCCGGTCTGCATAGCCTCGACGGGCTAACCCCGATGCTCCAGGCTGGATATCTGAAACCCGCGCCGGGAACCGTCTGGCCCCCCGAAGTTGCCCCCCTTTCAAAGGTTTTGGAAAAACAAGGCGAAGCATCTTCGATCCGCGGCACACTGGCACTCTTTGATCTGGATGAAATCCAGGACGTAATTGACCAATACGAGGAACGCCTGCAGGACGGCTGGCTGGCGTTTCTGATCCTTGAACGCCGCTGGGAAGATAACCTCTACCTGCTCTGCGATGCCGGCTACACCCGCGGTAAATTCGTCCGCAACCTCAGCATGAAGCAGGTGCTCGACATCTCCGTGCAAATTTGCGGAATGCTTGAACAAGCCCACGCCAAAGGCGCAATCTACCTCGACCATAAGCTGCTCCATTATTACTGGAACGAATACAGGCAAAAAGTAATCATGCTCGACTGGAACATTGGGCATTGGCTGCCTGAAACTTTCTCTCCTGAGGTACAGCACTCAGACATGGTCCAGTTCAGTTCGCGTGCTCTCCACCATATCTTCACGGGTCGGCAGGCTCCGGGTTCGGTAGCGGTAGGTCCAAACCGACCTGAAGACATCGCCAATTCCCCCTCCCGCTACAAAGCATCGTATTCGTTCGATGTCCAGAATCGACTCAACTCTGAAGAAATGAGCTTTCTTGAAAGCGCCCTGGATGGACGTTTTCAGACCCCCACAGAAATGAAAGATAAGCTCACATACCTATATAATAAAAGGCAATAGCCTTAGGCTATGCTTTAACCTGAAAGGACCTCAATGATTAACGATCTCATTGAAAAAGCACTCAGTGTGCTCTCGAACCCTTCACCAAGCGATGACGCTCTTTCACAGGTGGACAGTGAACTTTCCACCCTCCTTGAAGCCCCCGCGACCAATCGCTTGGGCGAAAGCATCAGCGTTGATGAGCTGGAGGAAGCCAACCGGTTGTTGCGCGAGATTCGGCGCGAAAAGTCTCGCCGGAATGCCGGTCAGCCAGCGCCTGCCAGCAGCGAACCCGCCC
>JAYFQB010000228.1:0-3142 GCA_034927385.1 Anaerolineaceae bacterium
ATTTCTATGGTCATACATGTTCCTTCCCTTTGCAGGCTTCTGTCAGGAATACCGCGTTGACAGAAGCCGCAGGAGTCAGATTTTTTTCATCGCCTCGCGCTTCTTCTCCACGGGCATTTTTTCAATCGCATATCGAAGGGCAGTTCTTGGCATGGTCGCCCTGTGATCCAGGATAAAGCTATAGACCTCGTCCTCGTAAGGGTCGGCGAGCGATTTGAGCATCCAGCCATAGCCTTTTTGGACCATGTCGTCGGGGTCGAGCAGCAACCTGTTGGCGATCTCGAAAATCTCAGCTTTGAACTGACCATCGTGGGCAGGATTGATGAGAGAGACCGCTGCCGCCCTCCTGACCCATCTGTTTGGCGAGCCGCACCACTGCTTCAGGTTCTCCACAAAAACGGGGTACCGCACAAGGAAAGCTCCGATCGTGCCGGTGCATAAACCATCACAAGCCGCCCAGTTATCCACGTAGAGGTTTACCCATCTCTCGAAAATCGGAAAGTCATCGGGCTCGAATTGCTTTCGCAGTGAATATGCCCAATTGTTGGCAACGAATGCTTCTTCCATCATGCCCGACTGCCAAAGCTGTTCACATAAATCAAAGATTTCAGTTTTCGGCTTACTTTCGACTATCTTATAGACTCGTTTGCTGATTTTTCCAACATCAGCCGACCTGACGCCATACAGCCGGACTTCTTCTTTGAAGAATCTCTGCAAGCTGGCTTTCGTTTGATCGTCCGCGTGTTCTCTGAGCTGTTCTCTGAGCAAATCAATCGCGTCTGCCATTGGTTCTCCTTCCGGTTATGGAAAGAATGTCCGAATACATCCTGCGATTTCAGTATAAGCCATTTTTCGAATTATGCTTTAAGCAAAAGTTTTTTGCTCCTGACGGATATAAGGGCGAAAACAACACCGAGGACCGCAATCAGAAAATTGACGAAAAGCATGGTCGACATGCCAAACAGCTCAAGCACCCAACCGCCGATAAGGCTACCCAAAACGGAGCCCGCGGCGATCATGCTGGTCATATACGCCTGACCTGTGGTCTGTTCTTCTTTGGCGATGCTCTCGGAAGTGTAGAAAACCGACGCGGACGCAAAAAGCGCAAAGCTGATCATCTGTGTGCACTGGATCAGGTAAATCATCTCAACGCTGGAGGATAAGGCGAAAAGCAGGGCTTTTAGGCTAAAGCCAACCGCGGCAGTCAGCATCAGGCTGGAGGCTGAAAAACGCTTGTGGAGCTTGTTAAAGCCGAAAAGCACGGGAACTTCCACCACTGCCTGGGCTGCCAGAGCGATTCCGAGCTGGCTGCTTTCGCCCCCGCGCGACTGGATGATCTGGAGGAGGTAGGTGTTTAGGATGATATGGGCGGTTAGCATCAGCAAGCACGCCAGCAGCATCACCGCGAAAGCGGGATAGCGGCGCAGGAAGCCCTTTTGGTGGGTTTTTTCTTCGGATAAAACTGGTTTTATCTCGCGGGTGACGGGCATGCGGAGCACCACGGCGATGAAAATTGCCGATATCACCGCCCCGGAGAACGGGACGACTTCGATGCCGAACTTCTCCGCGAGGAAGCCAATCAGCAGCGCCCCGAGGGCATATAAACCCGAGCCAATCCCGCGGGCAACGCCAAAGTTGATGAACTCTCCTGAGCGGCTGTAATCAAAATGGGCGGTGTTGAGGAAGGGCATGATCGTGTTTGAAAGGAGGATCAGCAGCCCCATGAACAACGCCCCGCTCCAGGTTCCCTTCACCAGCGGCATAACGAGGCAGACAAGCAGGAAGGGGAAGGTGAGAGAAAGGATCATGCCGCGCCAGGTCACCCGGCTGTCGCGGTCGGTGATCCTGCCCAGGACAGGCTGGAGGAGGGCTGCCATCATGCCGAAGGCTGCGGTTACGTTTCCGATGCCGGCGCTGGATAAACCGCGGCCCTGCAGGTAGAGGGAGATGAAGCCCGAAGCCGCGCAAAACATCATCCAATACAAGCCTTGCAACGCCATGTAACGGTTATTGATGGATAGTTTCACAGGTTCTCACTTGGACAGGCATGACTTGGTTGCATCGTTCTCACCGACCCGGATAAAGCCCGATATAGAATTGAATGAGGCGATCTCATTTACTCCCACTCAATCGTGGCGGGGGGTTTGGAGCTGATGTCGTAGACCACGCGATTGCCGTTGAAGTCATCAAGCCAACAAATTTTCTCTCTCAAGATAGCCAACGAACCTTTCACTAATATTTCTATCGCGAACTATGATGTCTTCCTCGATAAAGTCATCTTTTTCGGTCAGGTAAGTAAATTCTGCAATAATACTCTTGCTATGTTTCTTTCCATTGGCATCAATATACCCCATGTAATAACGCTTTTTGTCGGCAAATCTGTAATCTGATGCACGGATATTTATTGTTTTTTCCAACAATATCTTATTCCCCAACTCTTCAAGATTATCTGGATGTTGAAGCTTGTTTTCTTTCTTGTGTCTTTCCTTCGCGTATATATGTTCAATATCGAATCCAGTACCATTACTTGGTCTAGACTGGTCATTAAAGGTGAAAGCATACCATGTTAGTAGAGAGCGAGTAACAGTCCTATTATTTGTGAATTTATAATTGGAAAGAACTTTGCTAATGTGCTCTCGATTAAATTTGTAGTCTGAGAAATCACATTGTTGTTGATTGTAAATTTTAACCATTTCTGCATAAACAGGCGTGCGAAGAGCATTAACACCCGGATTTGTTAGCGCATATGCGAAGATAAAAGACGTGATTTTTGATAAAAAAACAGCGAAATCTGAATTATCTAAGTTACAATCACTATCCCTATGTGATAAGAAATACACAGAGGTAATGTACTCCCACATTCCATTTGGCGCATACTTTAATACGAATAACTTTCTTAAGACTTCTTCCGAAAACTTAGTTGTGTTTTGGTCGTAAATCGATTCCCAAAAATCGACCAAGTTTGATAAATCTGTTATTGTGGACTCGCTCAGCAATCTCCGATACTTTTCATAACCATAGAATTTTCTTAACGCCTCAGTCGAGTTGGATTTATTGCCTTCGGCAGCTCGAAGATAATACATGTACTTTGTAAACAGTTCATCCATAGGGGTTCCATAAATTGGGTGGAAAATCTTCTCAG
>JAYFQB010000306.1:0-2477 GCA_034927385.1 Anaerolineaceae bacterium
GCCTCCGCAGGAGGCGTGCATAATAAGTACCATCCAAATTAAAATAAAATGCCGCTAATTAAGCGGCAATCATTAAATGAAAAGTCTCTTGGCAATGACCTACTCCTGCCTCCGCAGGAGGCGTGCACAATAAGTACCATCCAAATTAAAATAAAATGCCGCTAATTAAGCGGCAATCATTAAATGAAAAGTCTCTTGGCAATGACCTACTCTCCCAGGGGGCTGCCCCCCAAGTACCATCAGCGCTGACGACCTTAACTTCCGGGTTCGAGATGTTACCGGGTGTACCCTCGTCGCTCCAATCACCAAGAGACATATTTCTATGTTCATTAGTATGAATAACATTTGTAGGAATGAAATACCGTTTGGAAAAGCACCGAGTTCTCCACATCACGTGTGAAGCACTCGATCATTAGTACAGTTTAGCTCAACGCATTGCTGCGCTTACACATACTGCCTATTAAGCAGGTGGTCTACCTGCGATCTTACTACCTTGACGGTAAAAGTGATCTAATCTTAAGGCGAGTTTCCCACTTAGATGCTTTCAGCGGTTATCTCTGCCAGACGTAGCTACCCAGCTATGCCGTTGGCACGACAGCTGGCACACCAGAGGTCTGTCCACTCCGGTCCTCTCGTACTAGGAGCAGCTCCTTTCAAATCACTTACGCCCACAGTGGATAGAGACCGACCTGTCTCACGACGGTCTGAACCCAGCTCGCGTACCGCTTTAACGGGCGAACAGCCCGACCCTTGGGACCTTATCCAGCCCCAGGATGCGATGAGCCGACATCGAGGTGCCGAGCCAGGTCGTCGATATGGACTCTTGGACCTGACTAGCCTGTTATCCCCGGGGTAGCTTTTATCCGATGAGCCACGGCCCTTCCACACGGGACCGTGGGATCACTAAGCCCGACTTTCGTCTCTGCTCGGCGCGTTGGCCTTGCAGTCAAGCTCCCTTATGCCTTTGCACTCTCCGGCTGGTTTCCATTCCGCCTGAGGGAACCTTTGGGCGCCTCCGTTACTCTTTGGGAGGCGACCGCCCCAGTCAAACTGCCCACCTGGCACGGTCCCCCATCCGGATCACGGAATGGGGTTAGGGTCTAGAGTTCATCAGGGTGGTATTTCACCGATGGCTCCACCAAGGCTGGCGCCCTAGCTTCATAGCCTCCCACCTATGCTACACAGATGAAATCCAAACTCAATGCCAAGTTGCAGTAAAGCTCCACGGGGTCTTTTTGTCCTACTGCGGGTAGGCCGCATCTTCACAGCCATTTCAATTTCGCCGGGTCCTTCGTCGAGACACTGTTCTAGTTGTTACACCTTTCGTGCGGGTCGGAACTTACCCGACAAGGAATTTCGCTACCTTAGGACCGTTATAGTTACGGCCGCCGTTCACCGGGGCTTCAGTTCAAAGCTTCGACTTGCGTCTAACCTCTCCCTTTAACCTTCCGGCACTGGGCAGGTGTCAGCCCCTATACATCGCCTTACGGCTTTGCAGAGACCTGTGGTTTTGGTAACCAGTCCCTAGAACCATTTCACTGCGACCCCCCGGTGCTCATTATTCATTCACACCAGAGGGCACCTCTTATCCCGAAGTTACGAGGCTAAATTGCCTAATTCCTTAACAAAGGTTCTCCCGTTCGCCTTGGTATACTCTACCCATCTACCAGTGTCGGTTTGCGGTACAGGCACTTAAGAATCAACGTTTAGAAGCTTTTCTTGGCAACAAGGGTTAACTCACTTCCACCTCAAGGGCACGTTGCCATGTCTCACCTCAGTCTACGGATTTACCTATAAACCTCAAAGGCTGCCACATGACACACCTGGACAACCAATCCCAGGCTGGTCTACCTCGTTGCGTCCCTCCATCACTCATCTTAAGTGGTCCCGGAATGTTGACCGGGTATCCATCGCCTACGCCTCTCGGCCTCGGCTAAGGCCCTGACTAACCCGACGCGGATTGACCTGGCGTCGGAAACCTTAGATATACGGCGAACACGGTTCTCACGTGTTTTACGCTACTCATGTCTGCATTCTCACTTCTGCCCGCTCCAACAGTCCTTTCGGTCTATCTTCGTAGCTGGCAGAACGCTCTCCTACCAAATCCGCCCGAAGGCGGAAGTCCAAAGCTTCGGTACTGTACTTAGCCCCGTTGAATTTTCCGCGCAAGATCACTCGACCAGTAAGCTGTTACGCACTTTTTAAAGGGTGGCTGCTTCTAAGCCAACCTCCTGGTTGTTTCAGTAACCTCACATCGTTTCCCACGTAGTACAGATTTGGGGACCTTAGCTGTTGATCTGGGCTGTTTCCCTCTCGACCCCGAAACTCATCTCCCGGAGTCCGACTGCTAAGCTTGGAGTAACGGCATTCGGAGTTTGATTAGGTTTGGTAAGCTATAAGCCCCCTAGCCCATTCAGTGCTCTACCTCCGTTACTAAACGCTTAACGCTAGCCCTAAAGCTATTTCGGAGAGAACAA
>JAYFQB010000051.1:0-4503 GCA_034927385.1 Anaerolineaceae bacterium
CCTCGCTGCCCGGCGGTTCATGCAGGTCCAGCAGTCGCGCGCCAACCCGGCGGATGTTGGCGTCCAGCGCGGGCTCCGCGGCACCAAAGGCGATCGAGGCGATTGCCCCTGCGGTATAAGCGCCAACCCCAGGCAGGCTCCTGAGGGCGGCAATATCGGCAGGGATCTGCCCGGCATAATCCTCAAGCATCACTCGGGCAGCTTTGTGCAGGTTGCGGGCGCGGCTATAGTAGCCAAGCCCTTCCCAGAGCCGAAGCACATCGCTTTCTTCAGATGCCGCGAGTATGCCGATTTCTGGAAAACGCGCGATAAATCGCTCGAAATATGGGATTACAGTCTCCACCCGGGTTTGTTGGAGCATGATTTCAGAGACCCAGGTCTTATAGGGTGTGGGTTCAAAACGCCAGGGCAGAGACCTGGCGTTTGCATCGTACCAATGTAGTAATTTTTCGGAGATCGGAGCCATTAAAACTGAAAACTGCCCCGCTGCGTGACGAGTTTAAGCTTGAAATCCCGCACAAAATCCTGCAGCCGGTCGGAAAGGTCCAGCCAGTCCGGTGAATGGATTAACCGTTGGGCACTGGGCAGGTCGGGCATCAGCGCGCCAATCAGCACCTGGGGATGATCGCCATAGACGGTCACCCAGGCATCGGTTACGTCCAATCCCATCCGATTGACTTCCGGAAGGTACTCCCCCACGACATAGCCAAAATACTCCTGTTCGCGACCAGGCTTTACATTCCAGGTGATCAGGACTTTGACAGGCATATCAGAGCGACACAAGCTTAGGATCGAGCGCGATCACGTGTGTTTCTTCCTCGGGGAAGGCAAAATTACCTGCCAGCTTGTACGTTTCCATCGTTTCGAGGGAGGTAATGCCCATCTCCTTAAGGAACTTACTCAGTGGATCGAGCTCGAGTTTGGAATAAGGGGTCTCGTAGTGCATTGGGATGACGATGTTCGGCTCGAGCATGCTGATGACCTCAGCGGCTTTTGAAGCATTGAGCGCGCCGCCTTCGCCAACCGGCACCAGTGCGATATTAATGTTGCCGAGCTCTTCGATCAGGCTCTGCGATGGAACATGGTTGACTTGGCCCAGGTGCAGGATGGTTAGCTTGCCGTAATCGAGCACGTAGAGGGTGTTACGCAGGTTTTTCGCTTCGGGGCTGTGGGGTGTGGTTTGAATGCCGGTGATAAAAACACCGCCGCGTTCATATTCACCCGGTCCGGTTATCTCAAAGGCTTCGCCTTTTACCGCGGAAAGATTGTTGTGCCCCAGGTCATTACAGCTGACGGTTACGATCTCGGCTTTCAACTTGAGCGGGTTGTATCCAACCACAGCCGAATCGAACGGATCAGTGACGACGGTGGCAAAATTCCGCTCGGTGATGCGAAAACAAGAGTGACCATACCAGGTTATTTCCATTAAATCCTCCGACGCGTGGTCAAATTTGTTAACGCGCGTCTCAAATGTATATTATAACAGGTCGGAACCCTTGGCTCGACAATCACATAAACAGCCGACCATGAGGTAGCTTCCCGCCTTTACTGCAAAGATGGAAGCATGACTCTTGATCCGTCCCTTACCTTAAGCTTAATCGGCAACAGGCAAACAATAGCTCAGGGCTTGCTTCCACCCAGGAGATTGGTCAATCAATCACCAGCCTCCCGAAGCACTCGCTCCGAAGGCGAGCCCGAAACAACTAACCCTTAATCACCTTGCCGTTCTTGACCACATAGCGCGGCGCTTCATGATTCCAAATCGCTTCCCACACAGAACCAGCCTCCAAAATCACCAAATCGGCAGTCCCACCGGCTTCCAGACGATGGTTTTGCAGACCAAGCGCGTCAGCCGCATTGGTCGTAACCAGGTTATACAGAATTTCCATCTCAGGGCGGCTATTCATCCACATCAAATGAGCTGCTAAAAATGCGACCTCAAGCATGTTATTGCGTCCGAAGGGGTAATATGCGTCAGCAATGTCATCCTGTCCGAGAGCGATGCGAACACCAGCCTTATAAAGGTCCTTCACCCGGGCATAAAGCGGGCCAGTTTGTGGGTCTGAAACGACGCCGATCTGTGCCCGCCTGAGCAAATATTCACTCTTACGATAATACGGTTCGGGATACAGAGCCATCGCCCGGCAGTGCTGCGCCGTCACTCTGCCTTCCCAACCGTTCTTAATTGTGCTGACAGCCAACATCTCCAAAGTGCGTAAGGTGGCATCGCCAGCATCATCCATTAGCATTGATATTGGTTTGTCATAACGCATGGCGATATCAAACATTTGATCAATGTGCTCCTGAGAGTCTGCATCCGTGTACTCAATCCACGGAATACCACCCACCACATCTGCGCCAAGTTTTATGGCTTCTTCAACATAATCTCGCGCGCCAGGATCACGGACAACGCCATCCTGTGGGAAAGCGACCACCTCAAGCGTAACCCTACTGCTGTATTCCTCACGCGCCTTGAGCAAAGCCCTAACCCCTTCCAACCGTGCCTTGGTGTCGGTATCCGCGAAAGCGCGAATGTGTGTGTTGCCAAACCTCACCGCCAGGTCTAAGGCTTGACGCGCATTTTCGATAATCCAACTCTCGTCGTATTCGTCTTTTACTTTAGCTGCCAGCTCAATGCTGGTCATGGCGCCGCCCATTGTGCCGTCGGTGTAGGCTTCCATCGCTGCCTCGTCCATTTTTGCCAGTGTATACACCTTGCAAAGATGTAAATGACCATTCACGAAGGACTCTGTCACTAACCCACCGGCGGCATCAATTGTGCGATGGGCTTCACCTTCCAAATTAGGGTCGATGGCTGCGATTTTTCCATTTTGAATAGCAATCCTGGTGAGCCCGGCTTTCGTCGATCGGGTAACGGCATTTGTTATTAATAAATCGTAGGTCATGGTTGCTCCTTAGTATTTGGTCGGTTTCAATTTGGCTATTATAAACTTGTTGAATACTGGTCCGCGGCTTCTAAGATTGCCTGTTAACGGTTGACCCACCAGGTTGGCATCACCGGCTGGTTGTTCTCGTCCTTCCACCACATGCGCATCGTGTCGAACATAGTCGTTAGAGTCTCCGCTTTTTCTTCGGCTGTCATCAAACGCGCCTGGACCTTATCAACGAACTTTATTGGGATCAATTCCACGCCGAGGTAGCGCCCTTCGTAGAAGACGTGCCGGTCCAGAAAGCCGATATCGGTGTTGGGGGCGATGCCGTACTGGTCGAAAAACAGGTTGCCAAGCCCATAGTGCAAAAAGCTATCTCCGTAAAACTCAGCATAATGCGGCACATGCGATTGGCTGCCGCTCACGATCACAGCGCCAGCCTCCGCCACAATGTTAAAATCCCTGACCATCGAGGCATTAGGAGACCACAAATAGCGTTCTTCGTGCTGGAAGGTGACAATCGGCATATACCCTTCCGCCTTTAGTTCCCGCACAGCCTCAGCCATGTATTCCATGTCGCAGTGGTACGCGCCACTCGAGGTTTCGCTTGCCTGGGCAAAATTGGGCGATTTGGCGTTGCAGCCAATGAAGGCAATCTTGTTGCCGTTTATCTCCAGCTTCACCGGTTTTCGGGCGTCAAAGATGTCCTCACCGCCACCGTACACAGGCCAGCCTTCCTTCTCATAGAGCGCGAGCGTGAAGAGCATACCATCCCTGCCGTAGTCCTGAAAGTGGTCGCCGGTAAGTTCCACGATGTCCGTTCCGACGTAGCGCAGCAGTTCCATATAGCTTTCCGGGGTGCAGAAAACCAGGTAATCACCCAGCGTATGCGGCGGGCATACCTCCGCGAAAGGCACCTCGTTGCTGATGTGCAGCAGGTCGGCTTGTTGCATGACCGATGCAATATTTTCGGCGGGCACGAGGATGCCCCGTTCGTCCATCCCCACCGCGGTTGCTCGCACTATGGCGGTTACACCCGTTAGCATCACCGTCGTGATTTTTGAAGGGTCAAGGTTCGAGAGCACCACCGCGGAGAGTTCCGGGGGCAACTCAGAAGCCTTGTCGGTGTTTGCAAAACTGACAGAAATCGGAACGTTCAGCGCGTATTGCTCAGCCGCAAAGTCTTTATGGATAGGCGATTGCCCATCGATGACCAAAATCTTCCAGCGGGGTTGAATTTCTTCGAAGGGGATGATTGCCCAGGTGTTTTGCGTGGTCCAGGCTGTTTCGAGAAGTTGATCTTTTGGCAGGGTCCGGACAGTCTCACCAGGCTCACCCAGGATGCTGATGAGGGCGGGCAGGTCGTCTTCCGAAACCAGCAGGGTTCGGACAGTGTCTTCGGGCTGCCCCTGCCAAAGGTTTTTGAGCCAACTCGCGCTGACCTCATCCGTAACTGTCGGGAATGGAGCTGCCAGGGCATAGACCCAATTGCCGGCTGGGTTTGCGCTGCCAATTTCGATCGTGTAACTGATCTCGTTGGCTGTGTCTCGAGGTTTTGTGGGGTTTTGCTGCTCAATTAATTCATTGAGAGCCAGCGGCAGAAACGTGTTGG
>JAYFQB010000271.1:0-2112 GCA_034927385.1 Anaerolineaceae bacterium
ATTCCAGTCACGGTGAAAGTAGCTCCTTCCGGCAGCGACTCTTTTAAGAAGAGCAAATCCCGTGGTGTGCCTGTGGCTCCGCCATTCACGCCTAAAACGAAGTTGAAGTGCAGATGTGGTTTTATATGACCTTTGCGCACCAAACGAAGAGCCATGTCAACATGGCTCTTGTCAAAGCACTCCAGCTCAGGTTTAATCCCACGTTCGTTCATGCGGGCTGCGAAAGCGATGATCATGTTTTCGGTATTGACGAAAATTTCATCTCCACCAAAGTTCATCGTGCCGCAATCAAGGCTTGCCATTTCAGGGTTAAGCTCGGTCGGCTGCAGGCGTTCCTCAGCAGTCATGCCGGTTGCGCCGCCTGTGGAAGGCTGAATGATGACGTCCGGGCAGGCTGCCTGGATGGCAGCAATAATCACCCGAAACCTCTCGCGGTCCTGTGTGGGGGTGCCGTCATCAAAGCGGGCGTGCAGATGGATGATGGCTGCCCCGGCTTCATGCGCGAGCTTTGCCTCGCGGACGTACTCATCAATCGTGTAGGGTACAGCAGGGTTCATTTCCTGGGTGACTTCTGCGCCACTGATAGCGGCGGTGATGATGACCTTATGTGCACTCATTTTTCTCTCCTTGATAAGATTTTCGCCTGAATTAACCGAGGCGTTGCTTGTTTTTCGGGGTGACACACGTGCCGCTCGCGCGGCAAACCAGAACAGGCTCAGCCAGTACCTCCGCGGCTGAATCCGATACGTCGGGTCTTGGCGCGATGACCTTCCATGCTTCAAACGCCATCTTGCGCGAGGTGTTGCCTTCGCTGGTAATCCAGCCTTTGGCTTCGATGAAATCGCCGGCGTATACAGGCGCAAGGAATTCGATGCTATCGTAAGCCCTAAAGAGCCCCTCATCGCCATCCCGCCGAATCAACAGCTCTGTCGCCACATCACCAAACAGCTTGGTCATATGCGCGCCATCCACGAGCCCGCCGCCATAATGTGCGTCTTCCGCCCCAATCCTAAGTCGAATTACTACTTCTGTCATCTCATCCTCCTGATAATTAAAAACGCTATGTGCAAACAATGACACATAGCGCTCCATGCGAAAGCATGACAGTGGCCTAACTTCGTTAGGTACACCAAGGCGTGGGAGAGGGCTCTCCTTTTACCCTTCGGCGACGGATAATTCGTCTCTTCACCCAGTCCCGGGTTTAATACGAAGTTTCTACGCGATCCGCCGCGCCTCTATCGAAAACTATTCAATTAGCATCAGGTTTACCCGACACTAAAAAATTATAGCCTGAGAGGTAAAATTCGGGAAGGGGGAAAACTTGAAAATCAACAGCTTAAAAACACCTCACCAGAATACATTAGACAAAGTTTATACATACTCATAAACATTACGTTTTCTGCAGGGTGGGGAGGAGGGTATAATAGCCCTCTGAAATTTTTACAAAGGTGAAAAATGACGGTAAAAACAACTGAAAGCGGTACAACGCTTCGCAACAGACTTGCACGGTCAATCGTTCTGGCAATTCGAACGCTAATGCAACAGGGAAGGCCGGACGAGAAAAGCCTCGACATGGCGGCTTATATCGTCCTGGCATTGGAAAAGATCAACGAAACCATCGAAGCGGCAATGATTGCCTGGGAAAAGCGCGATTATTGGGTGAAAGCTGACCAATTCCGGCAGGAATGGTCCTGGATCGAAGGCAGTCAAGCGCGATTAAAAGCCGCGGTCTTTGCGCAAAACTGGCAAGAAATAGCTACCGAAGCGATTTCGATAGGCCAGCGGTTTAGCAAAGTCCAAATCGCTGAGAAAAACCGGATTGGCGAACCCTGGGTTGGCGCGTGGAACGCGCTAAAACGCTCAGCCAAATAATCTCTCACAACGCTTGTCAGGCAAATCAATGAGAAAACCCGATGGGGAAGATGCCGGCTTTCAAATTAATTCACTATGGTTATGATAAGTATCATTATCGCAAGCATTAATAATGTGAGAAGATTTCCTCGGGAAGCCACTATACGCCACTTTTGATCAAAAATCAGACTCGTATGTCACAATGTGTTTTGGTTGAGCTGGAAGATTAGGAAGTTCATCAGAAAAGAAAGTTGGATAGAC
>JAYFQB010000183.1:0-1974 GCA_034927385.1 Anaerolineaceae bacterium
ATAAATAGGAACATCGCTGGGTGGTATGGAAAAACGCACTTTCAAGTTGGCTCGGATCGAGCCGTTACGTGATATGATTGACCGAGACCTGGCAAGCACGAACCAGGCATTTTGCCTGACGGTGGCCTCCAGAAAAAATTCCAAATTGGATTGATAAGGACGGTTTATGAACGTTTCGACATACATTTTTGGATGGATTTTGGCAACCCTGCTGGGAGCTGTCTTCCACCTATGGAAAGATGGGGGTTTCTGGAAGCTGGTCATCTATATTTGCCTGAGCTGGGTTGGTTTTTTTGTTGGGCATGCGGTTGCTAAAAGTACCGGTTTCAACTTCCTGACTGTTGGCTCCCTTCACCTTGGGGCAGGGGTTATTGGGTCCATCATCGCGCTGTTTGTCGGTCATTGGCTCAGCCGGATTGAATCTTTCCCGGGACAGGGTAAAAAAGAATGATTAATCCACATTCTGAATCGACCATTTTTGCTCACGAAGGCGATTTGGTGCAGTTGCAAGGTGCAGGTCACAAAAGCCATTTGCTGCGCCTGGAAGCTGGCGGGGTGCTGCAAACCCACCGCGGTGTGATCCGACACGACGACATTATCGGCCAGAAATGGGGCTCCCGGTTGGAATCGCACCAGGGAAATCCCTTTTATCTGCTTCAGCCGGGCATCGCGGACCTGATTAAGAACATCAAGCGCACCACCCAGATTATGTATCCGAAGGAAATTGGGCAGATTCTCATCACCATGGGGATCGGTCCAGGTATGCGTGTGTTGGAGTGCGGAAGCGGATCGGGCGGACTGACAACGGCGTTTGCCTACATGGTTGGGGATGGAGGTCACGTCTATTCTTACGAACGCAAGCCCGAGATTCAGGCGCTTGCCATCAAAAACCTGGAAAAAGTGGGCATGCTCGACCGTGTGACTTTTAAAATTGGAGACGCGGCTGAGGGGTTTTCTGAAGAAAACGTAGACGCGTTCTTTTTGGACCTGCCCAACCCGTACGATTACCTTGTGCAAGCGAGAGCCAGCCTGAAACCTGGCGGCTATCTGGGGATGCTCGTTCCAACGGTCAACCAGGTTGAGCTCTGTTTGCGATCTCTCACGCATAACAACTTTGCCTTTGTGGAAGTGATCGAGGTGCTGGTGCGTTACTACAAAACCGATTGGGAACATCTACGACCGGTTGACCGAATGATCGCGCATACCGGATTTTTGTTGTTCGGCAGGGCTGTTGAACGGCTTGGACTGGAAAAGAATGAGGTCGACGAACCATCCGAACCGGAAGAGAGCGGCGGCACGTTTTGAGCAGTGGGCTCTCCTTACCCCCTGATATAGCCGCGCGTCTCAAGAACCATGCTGAGCAGTCTGCCTTGAAAGACGGCGGCTGGCTGCACCTCGACCCGCAGAAACTCCAGCCTGCCGCAGTGCTCGTCCCGCTGGTTTGGGAAAACGACCAGTGGCACCTGCTCTTTACCAGGCGGACGCTGCATTTGGCTGATCACAGCGGGCAGGTTTCCTTCCCGGGGGGAGCGTGGGAGGAGCGAGATGGAACGCTTGAGCAGACCGCGCTGCGGGAAGCTCGGGAAGAAATTGGGATCGATCCTGCATCGGTGGCAGTGTTGGGGAAAATGGCACGGCTGGACATGATATCTTACTTCCAGGTTACGCCGGTGGTTGGGGTGGTTTCATGGCCCTGCAGCCTGACGCTCAGCCCGATTGAGGTAGCGCGTGTTTTCAGCGTGCCGCTCGGTTGGCTCGCGGACCCGCACAACTACGAAGTACGGACCCGAACGATTGAGGATCAGACACTGAATATCACTTATTATCACGACTACGATGGGGAGACGATCTGGGGCGCGACCGCTCAGATTACGCGGGAATTCCTGCGCCTTCTTCAGGATTGAACAAAAACGATTTCAAGGTGAATACCTTTAATAACAAACGACCGCTTTGGAGCGGTCGTGTGTTATTCTA
>JAYFQB010000216.1:0-5999 GCA_034927385.1 Anaerolineaceae bacterium
GATCGGCTATATTCCGCCAGTTGCCGAACAGCTCGCCAGGCTCTCCTCCCAGGTCTATATTTTTGATAAGGGTCTGACTATCAGCGGCGGAGAAGGCGCGGCGCGGGTTGTGGATATGGCGCAGCAGCCCGATATCCTGCCGCTTTGCGATCTGATGATTATCACCGGCACAACGCTGATCAACGGCAGCATCGACCACTTGCTCGAGCTCACACAAAACGCGCGCGAAATTGTCTTGGTTGGCTCGTCCACGCCCATGCTCGCACAGGCGTTCAAGGGAAGCGGCGTTACAGCCCTGGCAGGTTCCTGGTGGGACTCGTCTCTGAAGGATGAGATGTTCAAAAAGCTCTCGCTCTCCTGCGGTATTAGTCACCTGAAACGAATGATGATCAAAAAATTTGTTCCGGTAACAGATTAATGGCTGAGTCAAATCTTTCTTCCGCCGATTATTACAAAAAAGCGACCGCATTCTGGAGTTATCCAGAGGTGCCCTACGGTCCCAGCTTGCGCGAAATGATTCTCCCAACAGATATCGTGGCAGATATCGGCTGCGGCATCGGCATCGTTAGCCGTTACCTCGCGTCCATCAGCCGCGGCGTGATTGCCATTGATAAAGACGAAAACGCCCTGAAAGTCCTTCAGGAGGACCTGGCGCGGCAGGGACCGGACAATATCGAGGTGGTCCACGCCTGCTGGCCTAACATCCACACGCAGGATTGGGACGTCGCGGTGGCGTTTTATCACCACAACTTTGGCTACACCAGCCCTCAGGTGGAAACCCTGTTCCAAAAGACGCGCCGCTGCGGCATGATCGTTGCCCAGGGTTTGCGTCCGCGCGAGGGATTCTATGAAGATCTCGGCAGGGAATTCGGCATCGTGGAATCGGAAAAGTCGTGTGTGGGAAGCTGTTACGTCCGCGGAAGGTTGGAGCAGGCTGGTTTCTCGGTCACTTGCCAGGAGGTTTTCCACGATTTTGGGCAACCCGCCGACTCGAAAGCTGAGGTTGTTGCCTACGCGATGAAGCAGTTGCGCCTTGAAGACCACCAGCGTCAGCATCTCGAGGATGTGATTCTGGATTATGTTGAGTACGTTGATGGAAAGATCGTGCTGCCCATCAAACGCTATAACTGTATGCTTAAGTTTTACAAATAGAAGACCCCAAAAAGGGGTCTACTGATTTTGGCTGTCTTATCCGCCAAATGTATTTTCGAAATTAATATCGCCTTCTCCTGACTCGCCTTCCTCATCCACATGCGGTTTCCCTTGATCTTCGGCAGGGGGAGTTGAATTGTCTTCGAAGAGTTCGCTGATGGTCTTCCCCGTCTTTTTCGCGTAATCTTTCAGGTCTTTGATGGCACGCTGGATACGTTCTTCTTCCAGCTTTTCTCCCATGTTTTGAGTGGTGCGTTTAATTCCCTCGCCGGCATCATTGAAAGCTTCCCGGACACTCCCAGCAGCTTTGCTGAAAGACTCTTTATCAACATAATCGTTGACGGTTTTGCTCAACCGTTTGATTTCCTCCCCGAACCCCTCCAGGATCGTCAGGATTTCAGTACGAAAACTGGATTTTTCGCCCCCGTCGGTTTCAGGCTTTGCCTTACCACCTGTCGGGTCGGTGTAGGCTTGATATCCCTCGCTTGAATCTGAACCGGACTCCGGCGGGTTTTCATTCGGATATTGGTTTTGATCGCTCATTGGAATCTCCTTTCTGACGGAATGATCCATTTCATTTTACTCCCGTAACGCCTCCTCCACCAATCGTGCAACAGAAATGTACGAAATCTGCCGATTTCACACAAACATGTTGCAAACTCATAAGTATTGTTGAATCGCAAGGGTCTTATGATATTATTAATTAGTCCAGCGTAACTTTTCTGTTTTATTTTCATTTGGAGGATTATATGAGCTCGAAATCAATCAAGACTTTTTCTGCTATCCTCGTTGTGCTTGTGTTGGCGACTATATCCTGTGAATTCTCGTTCGACCTTGGCAAAAAGACAGCCACACCTTCCGTGGAAGTGCAGCAGGTTACTTCCGCGCCAGTGGAACCGGTCGTTCAGCCCACCACCCGCCCAACTGAAGCCATCGCGGCTTTTCCAACTGACTCCCCGGTTGTAGCTCCAACGGAAGCGCCAATTGAAGTTCCTCTCACCACTGACGAACCTGTTGCAGAATCACAACCCTATTACACCGAGGAGTTCGACTATGTTCCGGACAACTGGTATTTCGAAATATTCCAGGGCAATGAAGAAAAGACAGATATATCTGTCGCAAACAGTAAACTGACTTTCACCATTGAGGACTTTGACACCTACGCCTATGTTTTTTATGAGGATTACGTCTACACTGATGTCTATGTTGAAGCCACAGCAACCACCCGCGGTAGTAACGATAATATGATCACGCTGGTTTGCCGCTACTCAGATTCCGGTTTTTATGAAGTCAACATCGACAACGGCGGCCTCTATGATATCTATGCCTATATTAGCGCCATGAACACAGGTTACAGGCGGCTCTACAATGGCGGTTCGAAAAATATTAAAACTGGCTTGAAAACCAACACCTTCGCGATGACCTGCGACGGCAAGGAAATCTCGCTCTACGTAAACGGCGTTCTGGAACGCAGAGTCGAAGATAACAACTACAATCTGCCGGAAGGCTTGGTCGGCGTCGGAGTTTCCTCCTTCGATCACACACCTGTGATCATCGACTTTGATTACGTATTAATCGACGTCCCCTAAGCCATAACGCGCTCCAACCCCCAATCACCCCTACGGAGACCGTTTCGGTCTCCTTTTTTTGTCTGGTTCAGCTTTTCTCGTATGTGACCGTCCAGTCACATCTGTCCCGTCGGATTTCAACCTCCAGGTGGTGCCCTGAATCGCCAACATCAAAGACCACCTTCTGTTCCGAAAGCTCCCGTGCCTGCCAGTGCGCGCGGCTAAGCCAAGGGTTGTCCCGCCGAAAAGCCGCCATCTCCCGCATGGTTCTGGCGCTGGCATGCCCCTCTTGCTCAGCCCAGTTGATAGCTTCGCGAGCCTGGTCAAAACCAAGCGCGCCATCGGCATGGATGGATTGGCACTGAGAAAGTTCACGCTCGCTCCCATAATAGACAATCGGCGCGCCTGGCATGAGGTAAAGCAGCTTCAGCGCGGCAACCTGCGCCGAAACAGATTCCAACGCGGTGAAGTAAAAGCGGTTCATGTCGTGATTGTCAATGAAAGCCGGACGTGAGAACCCGCGAGGGAAGCCCACCCAGTAGTTTTCAAGGTAGCCCGCCAGGTGGCTCAAAGTCCAGTTCCCGGTGGCAAAGGTTTCGCGCAGCGCCTGGCAGGAGAAGAAGTCAAGCGTGCCGTGCATCCCCCCCGCAAACGTAATCTGCTCATCCGCCGGCGCGACAATTTCGCCAAAGGTCCAGCAATCCGGGTTTACTGCCTTGCAGGCTTGCATGAAATCCAGCCAGAAATCTCGCGAAGGTCCGTTAGCATAATCCAGGCGATATCCGTCCGCCCCAAAGCGCAGCCAATACCGCGCTACCTCCAGCAGGTGAGCCCGGGCGGGACTGCCGGCTTCCAGGTTGAGGCAAGGCATCCCCGGCACGTCATAAAAACTCTCGTATTGCGGGAAGGTTTTCCATTTGAACCACGCCTTCGAGCTCTCATCCCCAGCCAGTGCGGACTGAAAACGTTCGTGTCGGTTGGAACAGTGGTTGGCAACAAAATCCAGCAAAACCCGCAATCCTTTTGCGTGTGCCAGATCCAGTAACTCGCGCAGGTCGGCTTCAGTGCCGAGCCGCGGCTCAACGCGCAGGTAGTTACTGGTGTCATAGCCGTGGTGGCTTGGGCTGCAGAAGATCGGCGTCAGCCAGAGCGTGTTGAAGCCCAGCTCCCTGATGTAGTCGAGCTTCTCGATCACGCCCCGCAGCATCCCGCCAAAGGGCTTGGTCAGGTCGGCGGTTTGAAGCCATTCTCTGCCTCTGCCCGGGTTGAATCGGTCAACAAACACCTGGTAGATCCTCGCGTCTTCCGCCCATGCCGGCGGCTGGTTTTGGCGGTTGAACTCCAGCCTGAAGGTGGTTGCCCCAGCCGCCTCCGCGGATTGAGTGTCCGCAAAGCGCCGCTCGCCCCCTGGAAGTTCGGCGTAAACCTGGTAGATCAGTTCCGATCCTTCGGTCAACGCCCCTAAGTCCAGACGCCATTCTGTCAACCAGCTCCAGCTAAGGGTGTCCCAATGCCGCTCCCCTGCCAAAAAAGGCTCCTCCCGCCAGCTTTTGCCGTGGTCGATGCTGTAACGCAGAAGTACTCGTTTAGCTGGCATGTCCGAACTACTGATTGTTCGAATGATGAAAGGCTGACCTGGCTCGGGCAGCCAGGGGGAAATCCGGTAGGCGTGATGCAGCCCCCTGGTCTGGCTGATATGGTGCAGGGCACCTTTCGCGGGTTGGTCGAGATCTCCGAAAAGATGGTCAGGGTAAGGATGTGCTGCCAAAGTTCACCTCAAAGTGGTTAAGTAAGGTTATTCTACGCTGATTGGTGGAATAATTGTAGCCAACTAAACCAGCATATTGCCACAGGTTTTATTCCATCCTGTATAATACTCTTTACGGAGACTGTAATGAGCGAGACCGAACCCGACTCTACCCCTAAAATTATCATCAAAAAAGACGGTCCCTACAAGGTGCAGGGCGGCGTTCCGTTCATCAAGCTCACGCAGGTATGTTCGGAGTATGGCGAGCCGCTCGAGTGGCAATTCCTTGGCGACCAAACCCCGGACCGTCCCACATACCTTCTCTGCCGCTGTGGCAAGTCCGCCACCTACCCATTTTGCGATGGTTCTCACAAACTCGGATTCGACGGCACTGAAACCGCTCGCACCGACAGCGCCTCTTTGCGGGTTTTCACCTATAAAGGTCCCGGTCTCACCGTAAAAAAAGACTCCTCGCTCTGCATGCAGTCCGGATTCTGCGTCCTGCGCAACACGTCTGTTTCGGAGCTTGCTTACGGCTCAATTGACCCCACCAAGCGCGATCGAGCCATCAAGATGGTGCACGATTGCCCATCCAGTTCGCTTACCTGCCGGCTGCCGGAAGATCCTGAACACAACCTGGAACCGGATCTTCCCATGCAGATCGCGGAAACAATCGAAATCACCTCCTACGGTCCGATTCGTGCGCCTATCTTTGTGATGGGCTACCTGCCAATTGAGCGTTCGGATGGAGTGCCCTTCCTGCCACTGAACCGGGTAAGTCTATGCACCTGTGGCGGCTCACGCAACAAACCCCTCTGCGACGGCACCCACCGCTTCACCCAGGAAGCCGCCCTACGCCGGAAGGCTCGCGAGAATAATCAGTAGCAATGGGCTTTGTAGAAAACATTCGCCGCAAACGCACCTACGCCCTCTTTTCCTTTTGGCTTGATGAAGCATTCAGCTACGACTCGATGGTCTCGCTGAATGCCTACCAGTTCCTCATCCGCGAACCAGATCAGGATCATTGGAGTCTCTCCCTGCTGGCATTCACGGATGTAACCAAAATTCAGGATCTGCAGCAAGCCGCAGCGGCAGCCAGCCGCAAGATGATCTTTGAAAAACGCGGCAAGATCAAAACGACTGAGTTAATTCAGGCTTACGTAATTGACCTCTTCAAGGACTACCTGCGGCGCGGTCCCCATCGGGAGCAATTCCTAAACGCTGCTTCCCTGAGCTTGCGCGTAAAGGACCAACCCCTGCTGGCTCTGACTCCCAGAAGCTAAGTTTTCACCTCATATTAGAAATTTCTTAATATCCCGATAAAGATTCGACCGATTCTTGAACATTGCTTCTCAATCGATGATATTTAAAGAAAAACGACATGAGGAGATAAATCCATGAGTAAGAAAATAGCAATCATCAGCGGCAGCATTCGTAAAGACGCCTTCAGCAAACAGCTTGCAAAAGCCTTTCAGCCGCTCTTCCCTGAGGGTTACGAAACAGAGATCGTTGAGATTGGAGATTTACCACTT
>JAYFQB010000272.1:0-13682 GCA_034927385.1 Anaerolineaceae bacterium
AAATTAAGCCGATGATCATGCCAATGATCGGCAAGAGCAAAACCAAGCGTGTAAATCTCCCGTCCAGAACCTGGAAAACAAAAAATACCAGGGCTAAAAATGAGAATATCGTCAGGATAATTCCCATCACTTTTAAGCTGCTGGCAGGCGCTTTCTTCGAACCTAAGGGGATTTCACTAAGCTCTGGTTCCGCTGCTGGCGTCAGAGCTACCTTGGGCTCTCTGGGTTGGGTTGGCTCAGTTGGCGATGGGACCTCCGCGGGTTCCGGAGGGGTTGGCACTGCGGGCGATGGAACCCGGGCGGGTGCTGGGGGAGTTGGCGTTGGCAGACTCTCTTCTGGTTTTGGCGCCATCACGTGCCCACACCAGGGGCACTCAATCGTTCCGGGGGGCAAATCCGCGGTGCACGCAGGGCATTGGACGGTCTTTTCGTCAGTCATGATTCACTCCTTTGCCTGCCGTGGTTCGTTCCGCGAGCCATTGCAAGCCATCAAACAAACGCACATCCATAGAATAATCGGATATATCCGATTATAGCATTGCTTGCCTACGGTATAATTCGCCATAGCAAATCAAAAGGAAAGCCCATGAGTATTAGCAGGATTAACCCCGAACTATTTCATAAGCTGGTCGGCTTGGCAGCGCTTGAACTCACTGAAGATGAAGGCGCGTATCTTCTTACCGAAATGAACAACCAACTCAGCTCAGTTAACGCCCTTTTGCAGGTGCCGCTTGATGAGGATATCCAACCCACATTGCACGGCATCCAGTGTCAGGGAGCAGGACCGCGCGCGGACCTCTGGCAGCCTTTCCCCACACCCGGGGAGATTTTGGCGGGTGCCCCGGAAACCGAAGACGGCATGTTCGCCGTTCCGGACGTGAAAGGAGCGAAATGAGCCTGAACCAGCTATCCGCTTCCGAAGTTTCCGCCCGTGTTCGTGCCGGTGAGATCAGTGCCCGCGAAGTCCTCGAAGCTTCCCTGCAGCAAATCCATGCGGTGGACGGCTGCTCCGGAAGTCTTGACTATCAGCCGAATGATCCTGCTGAAGAGCAAAAGGTGCATGCCTTCATCCGCCTTACCGAAGACCTTGCCCGCAGCCAGGCGGACGAGGTGGACCGTAAACTCGCCGAAGGGGAAAACCCCGGCATTTTGGCGGGCGTGCCTGTCTCCATCAAGGATATCTTC
The DNA here is from genome assembly GCA_034927385.1 of Anaerolineaceae bacterium. Classification (GTDB taxonomy): domain Bacteria; phylum Chloroflexota; class Anaerolineae; order Anaerolineales; family Anaerolineaceae; genus Mesolinea. The sequence goes on from JAYFQB010000272.1 coordinate 1,186, forward strand.
ACGCTGCACGGCATTGAAACCACGGCTGCTTCACGCATCCTCTGGAACTTCAAACCGCCCTACACCGCCACCCCTGTCCAAAAACTGATCAACGCCGGCGCGTTGATCTTGGGAAAAGCCAACCTGGACGAATTCACGTTTGGTTCTTCAAACGAATCCAGCGCCTATCAACCCGCGCCAGTCAACCCATGGGACCCAACCCGCGTTCCTGGCGGTTCTTCTGGCGGCTCCACAGCCAGTGTTGCCGCCGAAGAGGTGGGGCTCTCGCTCGGCACAGACACCGGCGGTTCCATCCGCCAGCCAGCCGCTTTCTGCGGCGTGGTCGGGCTCAAACCCACCTATGGACGCGTTTCGCGCTACGGTCTGATGGCTTTTTCGTCTTCGTTGGACTGCCCCGGTCCGATCGCACGAAATGTGAGCGACGCAGCGTTGATGCTGCAAGCCATCGCGGGGGTGGATCCGAAAGACAGCACTTCCTCGGTTTTGCCGACCTCCAATTACATCGATGCCCTTAAAGAAGGTGTCAAAGGGCTGCGCGTCGGGCTTTCGCCTGATTACGCTCACCTTTACTACCCGGATTTCGAAACCGGAGAGCTCGCCCAGGAATCCATCCAAAAAGAGATCAGTCAGGCGGTGGAGCATGCCGCTTCGGTGTTGGCAGACCTCGGCGCCGAAATCGTCGAGAACGTACCCCTGCCAAACGCCAAATATGGCATCCCAACCTATTTTGTGGTCTCTCGGGTCGAAGCGGCTTCCAACTTGCACCGATTCGACGGAGTCAAATATGGCTACCGCACACCTGTTGAGGTGGAAGACCTGCAGGACCTCATCCGCCGCACCCGCGCTGAAGGCTTTGGCTCTCAGGTGAAGCTGCGCATCCTGATGGGGATGTACCTTTCCTCGGAAGGTTTTGCCGCAAACTACTACCAGCGGGCTCTCAAAGTGCGTGCCATGATCCGCCGTGACTTTGAGCGGGCTTTTGACCCTCACGGCGAGCACCGCCTCGATGTGATCCTGACCCCCACCACGGCAACCACCGCATTCAAACGGAATGACGTCTTCGGCAACACTGTGCGCATGCAATATTCGGATCAGATGACCGTTTCAGCCAACCATGCCGGCATTCCGGCGGTGAGCATTCCGGGCGGTTTGGACGCCAACAACCTGCCAATCGGGATCCAGCTCATCGGTCCGGACTTCCGCGAAGACCTGATTTTGCGGGCAGGCTACACCTACGAACAGGCAACTCAGACTGAAGCCTGGCGAGCGATTCGTCCGGCAGTCCTGAGCCAGGAGGTGAAAAAGTGAAAGACTACGAAGTTGTTATCGGGCTCGAAACTCACATCCAACTAAACACGCAGACGAAAATCTTCTGCTCTTGCAAAGCTGACTCATGGGAAGCCGCGCCAAACACCAATATTTGCCCGGTTTGCTCCGGTATGCCCGGCGTTCTCCCTGTGCTCAACAGCGAAGCGGTCCATAAAGGCGCACTGCTGGCTGCCGCGATGCATGCCGAGGTGAACCCCGTCTCTCACTTTGACCGTAAGAATTACTTCTATCCCGACCTGCCCAAAGGCTATCAGATCACTCAGTTCGACGAGCCAATCGGCAAAGGTGGTTACCTCGACCTGCACATGGCATCCGGGGAAACCCGCCGTGTCCGCATCCACAAGCTGCACCTCGAGGAAGATGCCGGTAAAACCAAGCTCGATCACGGTTTGCGCCTGGTGGACTTTAATCGCTGTGGTGTGCCGCTGGTGGAGATGGTCACTGAGCCCGATTTGCGTTCCGCGGACGAAGCCGCCCAATACCTCGTGCAGTTGCGACAGCTTTTGCGCTGGATTGGCGTTTCGGAAGCCGATATGGAACGCGGACACCTGCGCTGCGATGCCAATGTCTCCATCCGCGAACGCGGCAGCCAGGTTTTGAACACCAAAACCGAAATCAAAAATGTGAACTCGATTGATGCTGTCCGCCAGGCTATCATCGAAGAAAGCAAACGCCAGATCGAACTGGTGGAATCAGGCGGAAAGGTCGTCAGCTACACCCTCGACTGGGACGCCGACACAGGCAAGCTGACCATGATGCGTTCCAAGGAGACCGAGGCGGATTATCGCTACTTCCGTGAGCCGGACCTGCTGCCAGTTGTCCTGACGGAAGAAGAAATCGCGCGCGTCAAGGCCGAGCTGCCCGAACTCCCGCTGGCAAGAAAAGCGCGCTTTGAAGCGGATTACAGGCTTTCAGCGTATGATGCAGAGATCCTGACCTCGGAACGTGGGCTGTCGGACTACTTTGAAGCCGCGGTTGCCAGCTTTGGCGGCGAGGCGAAGACCGTCTCCAACTGGATGATGAACGACCTCTCGCGCTTGATGAACGACCTCGGCAAGAGTGCCAACGAATTGGTGCTGACCCCTGAATTTTTAGCGCAGATCATTAGCATGGTGGATGAGGGTAAGATCAACGCCGCCACCGGCAAGAGCCTGCTGCGTAAGGTGGAGGAGAGCGGCCGCGCGCCGGCGGAGATCGTGGAAGCTGAAGGATTGGCAGTGATCGCCGACAGCGACGCCCTGAGATCTCAGATTGAAGCAGTGCTGGCTGGCTCGGCGGCGGAAGTGGAGAGCTTCAGAGCCGGCAAGGAAAGCCTGCTGGGCTGGTTTGTGGGGCAGGTGATGCGCGCCACCGGCGGCAAGGCCGACCCAAAGCGCACGCGGGAGATATTGCTCGAGCTTTTAAAGCAGAAATAGGCTAAATATTGACAGCCGACTCGAATCGGCTAAAATAGAGGCTACGCGGGCGTCGCCAAGTGGTAAGGCATTAGCCTTCCAAGCTAACATTCGTCGGTTCGAATCCGATCGCCCGCTTAATATAACCCCTCCCTGAGGGGTTTTCTTGTTAAAGCGGTCGGTTCGAATACCCGCAGGAGGTACAGGTGTCCGATCGCCCGTTTTTTTAAGTAGATCACTTGGTAGGGGCACGGCATGCCGTGCCTCTACCCTCTGTTGTACCTCTTTCGGGATGAGTCGCCTCTACTCTTTGATGGGTACAAGTGTCCAACCACCCAACGATTAATGTTCTCGTAGGCCGGATTGCGTTCCTGCCTCACGTTTTTGTGCAGGGTTCAATCCGGCTCTGTTTGCAGGCCTGCCCAGGTAACCACAGGGGGATGTTTACCTTAACCAGGTGTACCGATTCTGCATGTATGCCTTCCAGCCTTCCATTTCCTCGGTTTCAAACCATCTGAACAGATCTTCAGTATGTATGCTGATGAAGCGTCTATCGGTCTTTACCAACTTCTTCCAAATCTCTGTCGGTGTCGCCCCCAAACCGCTCAACGCTGGTGATGTGTTTCGCTTGAAATCCTCATTCGCGTCCGGTGAGATGTGGAGCAGGCTGACTACATCTGCGCCCATCTCGCGTGCTGCTTCCATCTTTGCCGCCAGGAACTGCTGCCGCATGAATTGATAAAACGGTTCGTAGAAAAGTGTGTCGATGCCCGGCAGCAAGTCCATATCCACGATGCAGTCCAAATCATCAAACAGGTGCTGATAGATCTTCCGCCGGTCAGTCCCGCTTTTTGCGATCCCGAGGTAATTACTGGCATACGATTCGGTATATTTCCACTCAATCAAGATCGCCTGCCGTTTAGTATCCCGGTCCTCAAACATCACCATCGCGTCGGCGCTGGTGAAGTTCGCTCCGCGCGTGCGACGTCCATCTTTAGGCACTCGTTCACCAAGGTAATTCTCCGCCCCGATCCATTCAAAGGAAACATAGAGCCCATCCTCAACCGGGATCATGTGGTCGATCTGCGGGAAAACAGGTTTCAATAAGTTCGCCAGTTCTTCGGGTTTTTCGGCAAAAGGAAACAAGAAATTGACGCACGCCACCTGGGAACTGCACAGGTGATTGCTGGGTTTGCCGCCCTGCCCCTGATGCCAGGCTATGTTGTGGTTCGCGAAAAACGCCATAACGGCCTGCCTGATAGGCGGGTAGAGGTTCTCCTGTGCGTATTCCGGGGGCAGGCAAAAAGGTCTGGGTTTGGCTTTGAACAAACCCTCAGCTCTGGCTTGTTCTGAAATTTTGGCCGACGTGTGCTTGAATTGAACTTGCTTAGGTTTTTCACTTTCAAGGAATCTTCCCACCGCTTCTCTCCCTTCTTTTGGCCCTATTCATCGGGGCAAACTGGATACTCCCATCTTCGGTGAAATTATACCTTTCCTGACTTGCGTAGGTTTTGGTTCAATTAATAGAAGCGTCGCTGTGCAAAGCCCTCGATGAATGGCTCACAAGTCATTGTCATTACAGATAATCATCCGATTGGTGAGATTGAAAAATATAATTGGAATCCCTGAATAGTGTATAATTTCTTAATGTCTTTCGTTTATTTTTCGAAGACTCGCATTATTGGGAGATACTATTTAATGCTTGTTCATAATAGACGAGGGTTTTGAATGATTTGGGTCACTTTAGCAGCGCTCATAGGCTCCTTTTATTATCAAAAAAAACACCACACTTCTTTTTGGGTTGGTTATACGTTTGCTGGTTCTCTTTACTTTGGAATTTACTTTGGATTGAGTGCCGTCGCTGCCTTCTTCACTTCAGTGTTCGGACTTGAAGATTTTTCGCCTACATTCTATTACGGTTTATTATTTACAGTTTTAACTATTGGTTGTGTTCGGGTCAGAAAATCCCTCCGAGTTTACATAAATCAAACCCTTCAAGATGCCAACCTCTCCAAGAGAACATCAAAACAGGGGGATTCTCCCAAAAACATTTCTGGTTTTAATCAAATATTATCTGGAGCAACTATCCAGACTAGTTTGGCTGGTGTTACATTTGAAAACAGACAGGTTTTGCTAAAGAGTGTTGTTGAAGGTGAGCCTGTAAAGCTTGTAAGGGAACCCAATAACATCCATGACCATAATGCCATCAGGGTTAGGTTGTTCAAAGATCGATTTGGGCGTAATGATCTTGGCTACATTAACAAAGAGATGGCAAAACAAATCGCTCCTTTACTAGATAAAGCAAACAAACCCTTTATTGAAGGTGTTATCTCTTCGATATATTCTCCGAGGAACGATCCTTCGATAACAGGTGCTAAAGTTAGTTTCAGTATACCAAACGAGCATAAAGACGCTCTTGAAGTCATCGAAGAATCTTCTCATACAGATCAAGACACATTGATTCAGAACTTGGTCGTCTTGACTAAAACCAATAATGAATTTGATCAATTAAACCAGAAAAAAAAGAGTATTAGCTTAGATTTCGATCCAAATCTTATTACAGATGTTCCATATGAAGAAACACAAGCCTTAGTTTCCCTGTTTTTCAGTACTCAGGGAAATCGTTGGAATGATTCAACAAATTGGTTGACAGGTTCACAAGTCGGACTTTGGGAAGGTATTAAAGTCCAAAATGGCCATGTCATCGGGTTAAGCCTCAGCTCAAACGGTTTAAGAGGAGTAATACCAACAGAAATCAGATACTTAAAAGAGCTTCAATATCTTTTACTCTATGATAATCAATTAATTGGAACAATCCCGCCCGAACTTGGATCTCTTGTTTCTCTTGAACACCTATATCTATATGAGAATCAGTTGACTGGCTCTTTACCACCTCAAATTGGCGGATTGGTTAATCTTAAGGAGTTGGACATTGGTAACAACAATCTCAATGGCTTTTTCCCTCTTACTTTTATTAATCTGTCTCAGTTGGAATACCTGAACTATGTAGAAACAAACATTATTGAGCCGGATGATATCAGATTTCAAGTCTGGAAAGATACCGTTGAGTCTTGGGAAGGTGGAGTGAGTTTCAATCAAGAAAATGATTGATGTGTTTTTTAAGAATTGTTACTTTGACTGTTCAGTCGATTTTTTACTTTTACGGTTTCTTAGTTTCTCCTATAATCAGGCAATTCTTCTTCTTGTTTGCTAATGTTACTATTCTTCTCCAACAACTTCCGTACTGCTTGATAAACCTTGCCATTCAGGAGCAGGGCGATGGCTTCGGGGACTTTCATCGGCGCACCGCCGACGGAAAACGATCGCAATGGCGCATCCATAATCGAAGCCTGCACGATGCGGTCGTTCACTTCCTGGTATTCTCCGCCGCCTGCAACCCTCTTCCGCCCTTCCCTCCCCAGGATCGCCGCGAGCAGCTTACCGCGGAGTCGATTGCGGGCGTCCCAGAGGGTGGAGTTGAGGTCATACGTTTTCGGCTCGCCCACCGGATCCACCGGCAGCGGGCTGCCCAATACTGCCTCAAACGATTTTTCAGAGACCTGGAGAACTCCGGATCCATAGGCATAATACTCCGGCGCTGCTTGAGCGTAGTCCGGAACGCTCACTTCCGGCTGGTCACTCGTCAGGAAAATCCCCGCCCCCAATGGCAAATCCCCTGCGGAAGTGCCTGCCAACAGCCGATATTCGCCTGCTTCAGTGTGCCAGGCATGAATGGACGTGTTCCAATATGCGAAATCGGAGTGCTTCAACTGGAAATGGATCGTTTGGCTTTCGCCAGGCGCCAGTTCCACTTTCTGGAAGGCTTTCAATTCTTTCCGAGGGCGGAAAATCGCAGAAACCGGCGGCGCAATGTACATATGCACAACTTCCTTTCCCGCCCGCGGTCCCGTGTTAGTCAGCCTGACGGTGACTTTCAGCGTTTCGCCAGGCGTAAGATTTTTCTGGTCGACTTCGAGATCGCTAACTCTAAAACTGGTGTACGACAAACCAAATCCAAACGGGAAACGGACCGGTTTGCTGAAACTTTCGTAGAAGCGATATCCAACAAAAACGCTCTCGCGATATTGCGTATTAAAGCGTTTGCCAAACTGACCAAAAGCGGGTGTGTCTTCCAGCGCGAGAGGCCAGGTTTCAGCCAACTTGCCGCAGGGGTTGGCTCGCCCCACGATCAAATCCAGCGCGGCAGAGCCAGCCATCTGCCCCGCCAGCCCAACCAGCAGCACGGCTTTTACCTTATCCAGCCACGGCATCCGCACCGGCGAACCGGCGTGTAACACCACGACCACATTAGGGTTTTCAGCAGAGGCGCGTTCAATCAGAGCGTTCTGTTCGGCAGGAAGTTCCAGGTCCGGGCGATCGTAGCTTTCGGATTCTTCGAAATCACGCAAACCAGCAAAGATCAGGACGGCATCCTTCCCCCCACAGAGGTCCAATGCCTCCCGCTCAAGCCGCGGGTCCGGATCCGGTCCCAGGCTGTAGCCTCGGGCGTAATCCCACCCCAGCCCTTCGTCATGCATGGCATCCACGAAGGAGACCACTCTCCTCGGGTTCACACGGCTGCTGCCCGCGCCCTGACAGTGCGGTTTTTCCGCCATCGCGCCGATCACAGCCGCGTGTTTTTCTTTGTTCAACGGCAGCAAGTTCTGCTCATTTTTTAACAAGACTGCTGACTCAAGCGCTACTTTCTTTGCGATAGCGTCAAAATCGGTTGATTGCCAGATCTTTTTAAGCTCGCGTTCCTCGCGCACTTTTCCAATCAGCTCCAAAAGCTTGCGAATCGCCCTGTTCAGGTCGCTTTCTGATAACTCTCCCGAACGCAGACCTTCAAGGATTTTTTCCACGCCAAACCGACCCACAGGGGGCATTTCACAGTCGGTTCCGGCGGTAATCGCGCGCGTTCGGTCGTTCATGCCGCACCAATCGGTCACAAACAGCCCCTCAAAGCCCCAGTCCTCTCTTGCGATTTCGGTCAGCAGCATCGCGTTTTCGCTGGTGTACGTGCCATTTAACCTGTTGTACGAACTCATCACAGTCCAGGGTTGGGCAGCGCGGATGGCGATCTCAAACGGTTTTAGATATATCTCGCGCAAAGCCCGTTCGTCAACAACGGAGCTGTTGATCATCCGTGCAAACTCCTGGTTGTTTGCGGCAAAATGCTTCAGGCTGGCAGCCACTCCCTGGCTTTGCACTCCGGTAATATAAGCGCTTGCCAGCTTGCCTGCCAAAAGCGGATCTTCGGAAAAATACTCAAAATTCCGTCCGCAGAGGGGATGGCGTTTGATGTTCACGCCCGGCGCCAACAAGACGTCCACTCCGGCAGCTTTGGCTTCCGCCCCCATTGCTTCGCCAAGCTCCTTCGCCAGGGTTGGATCAAAAGAGCAAGCAAGCGTTGAGAGGCTTGGATAGTTCGTGGAAGGGATGCTGTCCCGCAGGCCAGCTTGTGCCGAATCCTCAGCCATCCGGCGCAGCCCGTGCGGACCGTCCGAAAGCACCAGGGCGGGAATGCCCAGCCTTGGGATCGCGCCTGTATGCCACATATCTCCACCGCCCGAAACCAACCAGGCTTTCTCCTCGAGAGTAAGTGAATCAATCGTTTGATCGGTGCTTACGGTGCGATTGGGCATGGGGTTACCTCCTTCAGGCAGGGCATTTTTCGGTGGGGGGATAGTCCGGGATCAAATCACCCCGGTCAGGAGCAGGATAGCCAGAACGAGAATCAGCACACCTATCACCAACAGGATGAAAAAATTCAGAGACGCAGTTTTATCAACCTCATTCAGGCTTCCGGCAACTTCTTCTTTGGCTTGTGATTTGTAATCGACTTTGCTGATGAGCATATCAAGCTTCTGATAGAGCTCCGTGAGCTCGGGAGAAAGCGGACGGGCTTTTTCCACCTGAACCCCCAAAGCCTTCGCCATCGGTCCAAGCTGTTCGCCAAAACTTTTAATCTCGTTGGTTTTGTTCCTGATTTGCTTTTCAATGGCCTCAAGTTGATCATCAAGGGGGAAAACTTCGTTCTTCATGTCGTTTTCTAACGCCTGGATCTGACCTTGCAGGTCGTTGAGTTGGGTGCTCAGAGAAAGCGCCTGGTTTTGTATGCCGGGAATCTGCGCAGCCAGTTCGGGCTCAGCGTTGGCGGCATCCAGAAGCGAAGCGGTCAGCCCGGTCAGGCGGCTGTTAAGCACGCTGAGCTGCTCAATCTTGGCAGGGTCGTCCGAGCGTTCCATCTCGATGATGCGCCCGCGAGTGTCTTTTACGTCCCGCTGGAAACGGGCTTTTTCCTGCGCGGCTGCGTCCAGGTCGGCTTCGAGCAACCGCATACGGCTGTTGGCATCTGCCAGATTGTGTTCCACACCTGCCTGCTGGTTTTTCAGGGTGTTGATCTGTTGATCAAACCGCTCCACCACTGCATTTCGCTGTTGATCCAGCTCAGTTCTTTTCTCTTCGAGCGTGCGCCGGTGGTCTGTTGCTCCGTCAATTTGCCCCTGCACCGTCAGAAGCTGCTGATACGCACTCTCGTAACTCGAATCGCTGACTCTTGCAGCCCAGGCTTTTTCGCCAAGCTCATCGAGCAGCGCGTTCCGATCGCGATCCAGCCCTTTAAGCTCACCTTTCAAGCGTGCGTCTTGCGTCTTCAGGCGGGCGGCAGTGCTGCCGGCTGCAAACCAGGCGCTAAGCTTGCCGGTGTGCCAGAGATAGATCACCAGACCCAAGTAAGCCAGTAACAGCAAAACACCCATCAAAATCGACAGCCAACGTCCGTTCGAGCTGGTCGGGTTTGATGAGCTGCTGCACGCGGATAAACCAAAAAGCATCGGCGTCAGAAGCATAGCTAATCGAGGGGAAATTCGGGGGTTAAGGCTGCTCTTTTTCATGGTTACTCCTCAGAGACAACATAACAGGTTGGTAGAAGTATACCTTATGGACGTACCATGGATGACCCGACATAGCTTTTTTTTCAGGGTTTGCCTGCCTGCACCGAGCAGCTTAAGGAAGAAGCGGTGGAACACTTGATTGCCCTGTGCCAGCCTTTTCTGGCAGACCGTTGCCCATCCTTGCGCGGTGTCGCGATAAAAAAACCCCCTGGGCTGAGCCAGGGGGAGGGATGTGATTGATCTGTTTTGATTTTGTGAACAGGCTGACTTGTTGGGGCTTTTACCGCGTATGGTATTTGCGGGAGTCAATTGCCACGGCAATGATAATGATGAGACCCTTGACAATATATTGTAGATAAGGACTGATGCCGATAAAGTTCAAGCCATAGCTAATCACCATGAAGATCAGCGTTCCAAAAACGATGCCTGGCACGGTTCCAATACCACCATTAAACGAAAGCCCACCAACAATGCAAGCCGCGATTGCGTCCAGCTCATAACCTTCACCGGTGCGGTTGGTGGCTGAGCCTACGCGCGCAGCTTCCAACGCGCCGCCCAAACCATACAAAATGCCCGCGAGGACATAGGTGGACATCAGCGCTTTAAAAACATTCACGCCCGATACTGTTGCGGCTTCGATGTTGCCGCCAACAGCATACATATTCTTTCCAAAACGGGTTTTATTCCATAGTGTCCAGACGATGATTGTGACAATCGTGGCGTAAATGATCAAATATGGTATTTGGATATACGGGTTGCTCGCCGGTCCTACCGTGAGAGATCCCTGAGCCCAACTCATAAAGCCTTTATCCAAACCCCCAATTGGTTGCGCGCCATAGGGAGGGCGATCAAAATAAATGGAAGTCAAGCCAAATACGATAACTTGCATGCCTAACGTGGCAACAAACGGGTCGACTTTCAGTTTCGAAATTACAAATCCGTTAATCGCCGAGATAAGCGCCGTAATCGCAATTACTGTCAGCACGGGGACAATGATCGGCAGCTTAGGAAGATTGGGATACATGCGGTAGGCATAATCCACTGCTTGCAAAAGCGAGGCGGAAACAACTGCCGCGATACCGACCTGACGGCCAAGGGAGAGATCAGTGCCCTTTGCAATAATAATCCCACCCACACCCAAGGCGAAGATCAAACGCGTGGACGCCTGAGCCAGGATGTTGCGGAAGTTGACAATGGAAAGGAATTTGGGCTCGATAACGATAATTACAACCAAAAGTAAGAGCAGAATAATCGCGATGGCGTTATTCAGCAGAAAATCAGCCCAGTCAAAGGTCTTTCTAATTGATTTTTTTTGAGTTACATTTGATTCCATTTGTTCGCCTCGAGCTAAAAATATTTCGCGGCAAGAGTCATAATCTCCTCTTGCGTTGTCGATTTGGTTTCCACAATTCCAGCCATTTTGCCATTGCTCATCACCAGGATGCGGTCGGTCACGCCCAACAATTCGGGCATTTCGGAAGAGACCATGATAATAGCTTTGCCTTGCATGGCAAGTTCAATCATGAGTTGGTAGATCTCATATTTTGCGCCTACATCAATGCCGCGAGTTGGTTCATCTAATAAGAGAACATCCGGGCTGGTCATCAGCCACCGCCCCAAAATGACTTTTTGCTGATTTCCACCTGAAAGCGATCGAATGATGGTCTTCTGAGAAGGCGTTTTAATGGATAGCTGTTGGATTGACCGATCCGTATCTTCACGCATTTGCTTTTCTTTGAGCAAACGCAAGCGATCAATATACGCCTGTAAATGGGCAATGGTGGTGTTGAAGGTGATGTCTGCTACGTTAAAAATGCCGTTTGCGCGCCGTTCCTCGGTGACAAGGGAAAAACCATTCTGAATGGCAACCGCTGGGTTGCGGTTGATCACTTCTTTCCCTTCCTTAATCAACGTTCCGCTTCGAATGGAACGGTATCCAAAAATCGATTCAACCAATTCGGTTCTTTGAGAACCCACCAAACCAGAAACACCGAGGATCTCGCCCTCGCGCAGGTCGAATGAAACACCCTGGAAAGATTTTGGGTTGGATGAGTTGAACTCATGAACTTCAAGGATCACATCATGCGGTTGATTTGTTTTTGGGGGAAACCAGTTTTCGAGATTGCGCCCAACCATCTTGCGGATAATATCATCGATGGAGATGGATGCGGCATCGTAAGTGCCCACATTTTGCCCATCTCTAAAGATGGTAACTTCATCAGCAATTTGCTTAATTTCTTCCATTTTATGGGAGATGTAGACGATTGCCGTGCCGTTATCGCGTAATGCTTTGAGGATTTTGAACAGGTGGGCAACTTCAGCTTCGGTCAAAGAGGAAGTTGGCTCATCCATGACAATAATGCGAGCGTTGTAAGATACCGCCTTGGCGATTTCAACCATCTGGGCAGATGAAACTGAAAGGTCACTAATTCGCGCGTGCGGGTCAAGGTGGATATCCAATGATTCAAAGATCGCCAGGGTATCGGCGGTCATCTTGTGCTCATCTATCAACCCTTTTTTAATGGGGAAACGCCCCAACCATAGATTGTCGACAATCCGGGTTGAGCGTACTTGATTCAATTCCTGATGCACCATTGAGACGCCGCAATCCAAGGCTTGTTTTGAGGAAGTAAACTCGACTGGCTCACCATCGATCAGGATTTGCCCTGAATCTTTACGGTAAATTCCAAACAACACCTTCATGAGAGTCGACTTTCCAGCCCCATTTTCCCCTAATAATGCGTGGATCGTGCCAGGGCGCAATTTCAAACTAACTTCGTTCAATGCCTGCACGCCAGGGAAAGCCTTCGATATCTTGTTCATTTCGAGGACGTACTCGTGCTCTTCCACATGCTGAAAGTCCAAAACTTCTGTGGCT
>JAYFQB010000155.1:0-7462 GCA_034927385.1 Anaerolineaceae bacterium
ACGTTCTGCCAGCTCAGGGTTGCTCAACAGTTTCTTGATCGCGGCTGTCATGGCAATCGCCTCTTCTGGCGGCACCAAAATCCCATCCCTAAAGCTGGTGACCATCCATGGAATGCCTCCTACGTCAGTTGAAACCACGCACGCCCCATTTGCCATCGCTTCCAGAAGGCTGCGAGGAGCTGTGTCATAATTGGTGGTGTTGATAAAGAGATCCGCGTTCCCCAACAACGCCGGCACTTCTTCATAAGGCACCGGTCGCATAATTTTCAAATGTTTTTCAACCCCCATTTTAACCGCCAACACGCCAACTGCTTGCATGCTGCCATCCCCTTTATCAGGTCCGACCATGGTTAAGCTTGCATCAGGATAATCTTTGAGCAGGTAAAACAACACCTTAACGGCAAGCTCAGGATTATAAGTTTGGTGAAAAGCCCGAATCCAAATCAAGGTTGGCGAAATTGCGGTTCGCGACTTATAAGGAATCGACGAAATGTCAATCCCGTTATGGATCACCCTGATATGGCTGTCATAGGCAGCAAGGCGCTGGCGCAGGTATGGCGAGGGGGTCACGACCACGGAAGCCAAAGAAAGCAGCCCGGCAACCCGTTTTGGGTGTCGCCTGGCAAACGAAGGCAGACCGCCGCCATGCAGCGTAAGCACGATCGGCTTCTTCAGAATCTTCAGCAGTCTGGCACAGCTCTCGGCAAAGATAAACGCGTTCCCGCTAAAAACATCAATCTGCGCCAGGTCGTACTGGTTCTTCTTCCTGAGAATGGTAAACAGCATGTCCAATAACCGCAGAACCTGGGACTCCTTTGTCGAGGTCGTCATCACCGTCCAACCCATCGCCGGCAAACGCCCTGCCAAAGCCTGCCAGACATTCTTATTGTGGCGGGGTGAGTTGAGATAGTTACCTATCATCAGGATGCGTTTCGTCCTGGCAGCTATGAGAGCCTCCGAGCGAGCCGCATCAAGTTGCTTGGCACGTTACTGATTCTGAGTGTTAACTTGAGCAGCGAAGGCGAATAAATATCTGTTCTTGGAAACTCAAGCAGCATATCTCCGCCAAGATTCTTTGGCGTAACCGCAAAAACCGCGTCAAAGCCAACTGAGCGGACTGCCGCGAGCGAGTCGCGGTTGTAGACTCCGCCAGTGTAGGCAAACATGGAGATTTTGTTTTGAGTCAGGTCTTCCAGTATCTGTTTGTTGACAGCCATTTCCTGAACCTGGTCATCCAATGTAAGTTGATCCAGATACGGGTGGTTGTGGGTATGTCCACCCAGAGAGAGCACCTTACTATTCGCAATCATCATCAATTGTTCTCTCGTGACCCCCGCATATTTCCGCAAGACCTCTTCGGGCAGCGGATATCTCTCAGCAAGATTTTCCGTGAAGCCGATCGGGTTGCCGCTTTCCCGGGCTGAATTGATCAGCATTCTCCAGGTTTCGAGGGCGCTTTTTTTCGTGGTGAGCAGATGTTCTCTTCCGTCCAGTGTGATTGAGTCATAGCTTCTCTCACAGCATAAGCCGTTTAGATACACGAACCAAAGCAAACCTGTCCGTTCGAAGTGCCGGGTATTACAGAAGAACGTGGCTGGAATTGCCTCAGACTCAAAAAATGGAGCCACCAGGTCAATTACTGACCGGTAGCCATCATCAAATGTGATTGCAAGCTTTCGTTTTAGCTTCCTGGGATCCTGATGATAAAGCGAGAGGTACTCCTCAAGCCGCAGAATCTCAAAATGTCTTCTGAGCCAATCTATCTGCCGCTTAAAATGCGACATCCGCAAAACTGACCCCGCGTTCCAGGCGCTTTTGGGAGTGTTGTCAGGGAAAATGAGATGGTAAAGCAGAACCATGTGGGCTACCTCCCCAACTCAAGCGTGGAGTCGTAAACTGAGGACATCCCATCAATGAAACGGGCAAGGCTAAAGTTTTCGAGAATTTGTTTTTTTGCAGCCGCCCCCAACCCCTCACGCAGAGGTTTGGAGTCCAACAGCTCCACAAGGCGCTCCAACATGGAATCAACATCGCCGGGCGGGCTTAATCGTGCCATGGAACGATCTGGAAGCAGTTCTTCAATGAAAGGCATCGCCCAGGCGACAACCGGCAAACCCGCAGCAGCAGCTTCCATGACCACGTTAGGCAGACCTTCATTCATGGACGGAAAACAGAAAATATCCATTCCCTTCATCCACTCCGAAGCATTCGGCACCTCCCCAAGGAATCTGACACAATCAGTAACGCCGTAATCGGCTGATATAGCTTCCAGACGTGCCTTCTCGGAACCTTCGCCAATCAGGATAAATTGAAAGTTTTTATGGGTGGGCTTTAGGAGTGCTGCCAATTCAAGCAGCACATCAAACCGTTTTGTCGGCTCCATCCTGCCAATCGAACAGATCCAAAAATCGCCGCCCTCAAGACCGTATTGCGCCGACAGGTGCTCGCGGATTTTCTCGCGGTGGGCGAAGGATTCTTGTATGGCATTGGGCACCGTCCGAACTTGCTGGCTCAATTTTCCCAGCGAAAGGCGGTAAGCCTGAGCGGCAGTGTTTGAATTTGCCACAACGACATCACAGAAATGGTGGACTAAAAATATTTCCAAATCCCGTCGATCCGGCTGAAAGCTGCTACGGATGCCGCCAACGCAGGGAACGCCAAGCAACCTTGCTGCCAACCCCGCGTAAGCACTCGCAAAAAAATGCCATCCATGGAGCAGTTCCGGCTTGTACGTACGCAGCAACTTAACGATTTCAAACAATCGGAGCAACCGGTTAGCATTCTTCGGCACACGCAACAAGGGAATCCCCAGCGATTCGACGGGCTTTTCCCAATAATCACCATGGCCAGGGTTCAAGGTCAACACTACCGGCTTATACTTACGTTGGTCCAAATTTGCCAGCCAAAGGTAAAGCTGGCGTTCCGCGCCGCCAACAACCAACTGACCAGCAATAACCGCAATCGGTATTGGTGTAGTCATCCTTTGAGCCTGAGGCGTCTGCCCGATGATAAGGTCTTGATGGTGCGGCGGCGGGCAGGTTTCTGACCCACCTTTTGCTGAACCAGCGATCGGGATTGCCTGGCAAGCACAATGCTGAAACCCATCACAGCCCAGGTTAATTTATCCGCATGGTCACTCTTAGTGAGCCCTCCAATCAACATGATGAGAAAAACAATAAACCAGACCCGAACCAGGTCATTCCTCTCGTCATCAGGTGGGAATTTGGCTTTAAGAAAGTTCAGAAAAGCCAGGGCATAAACGCTGAAAAACAGGATAAAACCGACAATTCCAGTTTCCACCAGGATGTGGATAAAGGTGTTGTGAACCCAAATATTGCGTCCATTGATGAATGGCAAACCTTGACTGTAATAAGGTAATAGAAAACGATACATGCCAATCCCCACTCCTGTGATTGGTTTCTCCTTGAACATTCGCATGGCAGCTTCCCAGAGAGCATAACGCAAGCCCATGGTATCCTCGCCGCGGGAAATTGCCGGGATGATGGTTCCCACAATTTTGAAAGCGTTTTCTGAAATGAGCCAGACAAGGATTAAGCCAACAACCCCAAAAATGAGAATGTTCCTGCGCTGCTTACCAGAGGATTGGGATAGGAAGATCAACACCTGCGCCGCAAAAAGCAGGACGATACCCGTGCGGGAGACGGTAAAAAACACACCGAGATAGGTGATAACGATCCCAACCAGCATAAAAAAACGGGCAGTGGGCTTCTTTGATACCGAACGCAGGTAGGTCAGCAAGACCATCGCCACGATAAAATATCGGGCTGCTGCATTCGCGTTGTCCACGTATCCGCTGGACCCATAAGATGCCTGATCAGTCTCCGCAATATACCCTTGTTGAATGGCGACAGCAGCCGAGATCAAACACACAATCGAAAACACCCACATGAGGGTGTGGAATTTTTCCTTGGTGTCAAGAAGACGGCTTGAAAGAAACATCAATATGATTAACTGGACGAAGGTAAACACCCAGTTCCGGTCAATACCATTCCACGCGGCTCGTGGATTTGTCAGGGTCATCCATGTGATGAACAAAACTCCCAGAACAAACATCGACATCGTCCCGGAATGAAAAGTCATTTTTTCTTTTTTCAACCTGAAAAAAAACACAACAAGCGTTACGCCGCCCATCACCGGCACAACAGATGAGAAGAGCGGAATTGAGGGAAGCAAATCAACAATCGGCAGGCTGGCAAGAGTAAAGGTGACGCCCAGCTCCGGATGACGGATAATCAGAACCAAAAGAATCAGCCCGACAAACACCTCAATCGTAGTGAGCAGTATTTCATTCATTGTTAATCACACGCTTTGTCCAGTTATAACTCACCGCTGGAAACGATCCAGCTGCTTGATTCATTTCGATAGATCCCGATACAACTCTGCCATGTTTGTCTGCCAATTCTTGAAAGTATGTTTTTTTAGGATATACTCCCGAGCTTTAGAGCCCAGTTTTACCGCAGTTTCCTCTGCGTGCAACAAGGATTTGATGCTTTCAACCAACTGTGTTGCATCTCCAAGCGAAAAAATCACCCCGTTTTCATTTGACTCTATGACGTTTTTCAGTCCGGGCAAGTCAGAGACAATCACAGGCAACCCACACGACATAGCTTCCAGCACCACATTTGGCAGCCCTTCATTGCGTGATGGAAAAACAAAAATGTCAGCAGCCTGGTACGCCTCAGCCAAGGTTTCCCGTTCAGCAATCATACCGTAAAAGCTGACATTACGGTCCAATTTTGCGGTTGACAATCTTTTTTTGAGCGTGTCCACAAAAGCCTCATCCAGCGAAGGGTTCTCTGCGCGGTCTCTGGGACCAACAAGCCAGAGGAAAAGCTCAGGATTTTCGCGGGAAGCTTCAATAAAAGCGTCAACCAGCAGATCGACACCTTTTCGTTGGATCAGACTCCCTGTAAAGAGGAGGACTGTCCCATCGGCAGGAAGAGAAAAATTTACCCTCAGTCGCTGCCGAGCAGCAGAACCCTCAATCGGGTGAAACAGCTCAGTATCAATCGTGTTCATCTGCATATACACTTTTGCTGGCGGAAATCCATGCAGAAGGTAACTTTCGGCAAGCCCCTCCGAGATCGTAAGAATCATCGAAAATTTACGCAATAACAGAAGTTTGAACCAGCCGAGCCGTTCCTTTCCAATCGAGTCAGGTGTGTCCGCGTCAAGCAGAACGCTCTCAAAAATTGTTGGAATCTCCCTTAGGCTTGCCCATGCAGCAGCCAGCAGGCTGCCCCACAAGAGTATATGAAAATGAATGAGATAGTATTGGTTTCTAAACTTCCTTAAACTATTGATCAGCCTAAAAGCCCAGGTCAGCCTTTCCCAACGGCTCGAAAGTCTCTGAGGACCGCTCAAATCGAAATCAAAGGCTTCTTTAGCGGGAGAAATTGTTCCCGCTTCCGTGTCCAAAACGAGATGCTCAACAGAAGCATCGTTCCATTTTGAAAAGTACAACTGCCAGTTGAAAATCGGTCCCGCGAAACGCTGTCTGAAGTTAGGTGCAAAGACATGCAGAACCCGAATTGTCATCTTCTTCCTCCAATCTTCAAGTAACCTTCAATCAAAAGGCGCAGAGAGCCGGGGCGAAAACCATATTTCAGGGATTGCCTGAACGCCGCGATCATGCCCTTCCTATCGTTTTGCAGCGCGCGAGCCGAAATCATATTCTGCCATGCATTTCGGTAGCGCTTCTGGAGAAATATACACGTATCAGGTCGATTGACTCTCCTGGAATGCGCGGCGCAGGCATCCAAAGTCCGAAGTGTTCCCAACAAGGATCTCTCGCTACCACCGCTCAGGCTACCCGGGTACTTATGTCTGGTCATGACAATGTCACTTGAGTAAGCCAGCGTCTCCGCAATCAATCCCATCCTCCACCAATACTCAAAATCGTCCCCGTTCTTTAGTGTTTCCTCAAACTTCCCAACTCGTTCAATTAAGCTCTTTCGTGCAAGCACTGAATCAAATGCGATGAAGTTTTCAGTGGAAATCGCATCAAGAAACCCATCCGAGATGATGAACCAGCCATATCCCAGTTCATTAGTTTTTAGTTTCCTTAATCCCGCTGCCGCTTGAGAAAAACCAAATCCCTGCTGGTTATTGCCATGATTGATATTCCTGAAATTACCAAAGACGAGCGAGACCTCCGGATTCTTGCGCAGAAAACTAACCTGTGCGTCCAATTTATCTGCCTGCCATTCATCATCATCATCAAGGAAGGCGATGAGGTTCCCCCTTATTTGCTTCAGCGCCTGGTTAAGCGCGTAGGACTTGCCCTGGTTCGGTTCAGTGAAAGCGCGAACGCGTGGGTCCTTGAAAGTCGCGATGACTTGGTCGGTATTGTCGCTGGAACCATCATCCCAAATGAGCAACTCCCAAGCCTGATAGGTTTGGTTCAGGACGGAATTAACCGCCCTTGGCAACAATTCTGCCCGGTTATAGGTTGGCAGGATAATGGAGACCAGTTCAGGCTCTGTCATCGCAGCCCCAGGTAAGACGCAATTTGGTCAATGTAGCATTCCGTTGAATGATTCGCCTCAATAAATCCGCGGGCTGCCTCGATGATTCCGCCTACCCGCGACGGTTCCTTAATCAGCGTCTGTAATAGACTGGCAGCCTCAGCAACATCGCCCTGCGGAATCACAAATCCAGTTTCACCATGCCGGATGATCTCATCAGAGCCTTCATTCCCGTAGGATATCACCACCGAGCCGCAAGCCATGCCCTCAAGCGGGACCCGCGAAAAGCCCGTGCGGTGGTAGCTGGGAAAGAGACAAATATCAGCCTGCTGATACAACCTGACCAGGCTTGGAATATCCTGCATCGGCAAAATGCGGACTTGATCGTCCAATTGCTGGGCATGAATCTCAGCCACTACCCGGTCCAAGTAATCCTGCTTCCAGATATCGCCCACGACCATAACCTGGCAGTCAATCCCAGACTGCTTCAGCGTATCTACCAATGCGACCGCGTCAAGCTGACCTTTTTGGGGTTCAATCCGCCCAGGCAATAGAATGGTCAACGGGTTGCCAAAGGGTTTCGATCTCTCAAAAGAAAACTGTTGTGTGTCCACCCCCGAGTGGATCACTGCTTTTCGACGCGCGGGCACATGCCCTGCCTCAAAGTTCCCTAAGTTGAGCTGGCTGTTAAAGAACACATCCAACGCTTCTGGCCAAACCCACTCCTGGCGCAACCTGCCTCCGGAAAGCCACCCAACCGTCTTGATAAAGACATTTTTCAACCCTCTCAAGAAAGCCAGTCTCGGTTCATATTCAGACTGAAAGCGCCGCCAAAGACCACGTTCCTGATAACAGGTTAGCGAGGTAATGCCGCCATCATCCAGGACCATTGGGATGGACTGCCTGGCTAGAAACGGCAAAACCTCCCTCGTCAGCGGCATGATATGCCCCAGGTAAATCAGGTCAGGCTTGAA
>JAYFQB010000208.1:0-4769 GCA_034927385.1 Anaerolineaceae bacterium
CCTTGCAGCTTAGGCGTGAAAACACGCAGGAAGCGCCGTCGCTGGTCGTAAGTCTCGGTAATCGTAGGCGTGATGACCGACCCTTCCAGCGTGATGTTGCGCATGTCCATGGCGGAGGAGATGAAAAAAGCGCCGTCCTGATCGGGCGCTTTGAAAGTGTTCACAGTCTGACGGACTTTACCGACGCCATCCACCCGCGTCAGAAAGAACGGACGCGTCTGCCGGAGGGTGACGCTTTCGCCGTTCGCGTTCGTATAGATCAGTTCCAACATAACACCTCCTAATAGTCGAGCGCCAGTTTTCGGGATAGGTTCTTGAACTCGCGCGCAATCTCTTTTTCAGAAAGTGCCTTGGGCGATACCACGGAGATGTTTTGCGTGATGCTCGTGCCGGTGGTTCCTGTCCCAGACCCATAGCTGTTGACCCTTGCGTTCATGTCAAAGCGGGTCGGAATGGCATTCTGCATGTTTTTGGCCACACCGGCCATCGCCTCTTCGAAGCCGACTCCGATGCCTTCGCCCATATTACGCCCGAGTCCGGCAAACAGCGTCGAGGGCGAATGGATGCCAAAGAAGTTCTTGATGCTGTCAACCACGCCGCCAAAGAAGCCGGAAATCTTATCCCGGAGCCAGGCGCCTGCGTCCGAGATGCCCTGCCACAGACCCTTGATGAGATTGCCGCCCACGCTGGCGAGCTGGCTGATGGAACTCGTAAACCCGTTCACCAGCGCTGTTATGATCTGGGGTACGGCCTTCACGATCTCCACAATGATGGTCGGAAGGTTCTTGATCAAGGCAACGAACAGTTGCACACCCGCGAGAATGATCTTGTCGATGTTCCCCACAAACGCCCCGGTCAGCGCGCCCACGATCTGGGGTACCGCCGTGACCACGGTCGTAATGATCTGTGGAAGCGCCTGGATCAGGGCGACCAGCAGCTTGACGCCCGCATCGATGATCAGCGGGATAGCGGTGATCACCGCGTTGATAATGCTGTTGATGATCTGCGGAATCGCCTTCACGATAGCCGCGATGATCGTAGGTAACGCCGTCACCAGCGCGGTTAGGAGCTGGACCCCCGCCTGGATGATCTGCGGGATGGACTGGATCAGGAAACCTATTAGCGCGTCGATGATAGCAGGCAACGCGTCGATCAACTGCGGGATAGCATTGAGTAAGCCCTGCGCAAGCCCCAGAATTAGCTGCAGCGCCGCATCCAGCAGGAGGGGCAACTGTTCCAACAACCCCTGCACAATGGTCATAATGGCGGTCACAGCGGCAGGGATGAGCGTGGGTAGCGCAACCCCGATCCCCTCCACCAGCGCGGTGACCAGCTGTACCGCCGCCGCAACCAACAGCGGCAGGTTTTCGATCAGCGCGTCTGTGATCGTCATGACCGCGCTCACCGCTGCCGGGATCAGTTCCGGCAGTAGGCTCAGAAGCGTTCCCAACACCTGTGTGAACAGGGAGGTGACGGTTTCCAGAAGCATCGGCAGCAGATCCCCGATCGCGGTAAGGATGGCACCGGTCGCGACCGGCAAGGCTGTTACGACGTTCTCCAGCACCGGCACGATGTTTTGCACGACCGCCTGAAACGCTTCCACCAGATTCTGCGTCAGGTTGGTCATGTCGGCGTTCGCATTGCCTAGACCTGCCGTAAAGGAACCCAGCGCAGCTTTCATGAGCCCAAGCGACCCCGAAATGGTCTGCGTGGATTCCCGTGCGAAGTTGCCCGCGTACTGCTCCGTGTTTTCAAAGAACATCTGCATGGCGAGTTCAGCCTTCTCCGAGTTGCTGGCCGACGCCCAGGTAAAATCCAGACCTTTGGCAAGCGCATAGGCTTCAAGGGTTGTGGCATTCATGGACACACCGAGGTTGTCCATCATGGTGAAGTTGCCCTTGGCAGCCCCTGCGACGGAATCCAGTGCCATCTGCATGTCGATGCCCATGACGGAAGCCATATCGGCCGCCCGCTGCATGGCCTTTTCGGTCAGTTCCAGACTTTTCTGCTGCTCGACTCCCGAACCCTGAAACAGCGCGCCCATCTTGTTGGCGGTAGCGAGGTACTGGCTCTGCGATACACCAAGATTTTTGTAGGCTTCCTCGCCCGTGCGCTGGATGGATTCGGCGTATTTCCCGAAAACAGCCTCCGAACCGCCAAGGTTCTGTTCCAGCTCGCCGAACTGCTGCACGACTTCCTTGCCCAGCTTGATCGCGGCAGAGCCGGCAGCAGCAGCCACCGTGCCCATTGCCTTGCCGATGCCGCTCAAAATGCTGCCGAGCTTATCGAACTTGCCGCCCGCTTTTTCGGCATTTTCGCCAGAACCTACAATCTGCTCGCCCAGATCGTCCGCATCATCGGCTGATTCTTCGAGCTCGCGCTCCATGCCGTTGAGCTCTGCCTGCGCTTTGTTGAGCTGGATCTGCCAGTTCTGGGTGCGACGATCGTTTTCGCCAAAAGAAGAAGCCGCGTTATCCAGCGCGGCTTTGAGGGTAGCGATCTTTTCTTTCTGAGCGTCGATTTCTTTGTTGAGAACGGCGTTACGGGAGGTGACGGCCTGGATGGACTTGTCGTTTTTTTCAAACTGGCTGGTCGTCAGCGCCATTTCGCTGCCCAGCACCTTGAAGGTCTGGTTGATATCGCTGAGCGCCTGTCGAAATTCACGCTCTCCCTCAACCCCAATTTTCAGGCCGAAATTGTCCTGTCCCATGCCGTCACCTCCTTACACATTCGGGCATTAAAAATAAGCGTTGACAGCCTTCACGCATGTACAAAGCTCTTCATTTCGTATACAATATGGCCATGATTTTATTTCGGTAGGAGAGTGTCATGTCTAATATAGCCGTATGGAAAATGATACAAGAAGCAGTAACCAGCATTGGAACCGATGCTATATCAATGGCTGAAATCAGGAAATACATTTTTGATCATTATGGCACTGTAAACGAAGGCACAATCAATGCGCAGGCACTTGCATGCTGCGTAAACCGCCAAAGTCGTGTCAGTATGCCTGAAAACAATAGACCGCGTATCGCAAATGAAAAATATGATTTCCTGTATTCAGTCAGCAGAGGGGTTGTAACCCTTTATGACCCGAAGAAGCATGGCGTATGGGAAATCGCTGAGCATGAGGGAAAGCTGGTGGTCAGGCAAACGAATGAAAGCATCAACGCGTATCCCAACATTGGATCCTATACAACACGAATTCTGCGTACTGTTCACAGAACGCGCACTCTGTCTGATTTTGAACACCCAAGCCGTGATGCTGTAGAATGCTACATTGAGAAATGGAACTCGCTTGAGAATTACAAGGCGCAAGAAAGCGCCCTAAATAAACTGTTCAAGCAATTCAGCCCAGAAAATAACAGCCTCGACGATGTTCTGCTGAAGGTAGCAGCACTCAACGCGTTTTACAGCACCAACATATATAATGTTTTTGCGGTTGCACGACATATTGTCTCTCTCAATATTGACGATCGGCTCAAGCGCGGCGATGAATCCTTGGTTATGGATATTGCCTCAGGACATGGCGTGAGGAATACAAAAAATGGTAAAGAATTGCGCTTTTACTCGTTCGCTACCAAATACTGTAGCCACCATCAGCCAGAGGTTTATCCCATATATGATAGTTTTGTAGAAGAGTTACTGGTCTACCTGAGGGACGTTGACAATTTTGCAAATTTCCACAGGGAAGACTTGCGGAACATATCTGTATTTAAGAAGACGCTCCTCAAATTGCAAGCATTCTACTCGCTTGAAAACTTCACTCTGAAAGAGATAGACCAGTACTTGTGGCAGTATGGCAAGGAGAAGTTCCCTAAGAAGTACTAAGTAGCTACACATGGAAAGCTAGATCCCCGGCGGAATGAGATCGTCAATCGATAAAATCCGCTTTGGCTTTTCAAGCCCCAAGAACTGCTTGTGACAGCACCAAAGATCGAAGAACAGCCCGATGGGCATGAGCCAGAAATCATCCGCGTGCATGCCCATCGGCACTGTGGCAAAATAGTAAAGTCGGGTAAAGACTTCCTCGTCCGTTACCCGACTGCCACGTTTTTTGCGTTATCCTCTTCGCTCTCGATATTGCGCTTGGTGCCCCGGAACATGGCTTCCGTAATCGCTTCCTTATAAGCGGCCAGATCCAGCGGGGAGGTAAGCAGCTCAATCTCATCCTCGGTCAGAAGGGGTTCCGGTGTATCACGATCTTTCAAATTGCGCACCAGAATGGACTGGTTGGCCAGCAACGTGAGCAACCACACGACCTCATCCAAGGCCATTTCGAAGTTTTCTGACTTCATGAGTTTTTCACCGAGGTTTTCCAGCCCACCATAACGACGGGCGATCTCCTTGGTGGCGCGGGTGGTGAGGATCAGTTCATAGGGCTTTCCACCAATCATAATGGTGGCGCTGCGATCCGTATCCATAATGCAAAACCTCCTGTAAAGTCTTATTCGCCGCCGGAGAGCGTGTACACCGGCTCATAGACCTGACCAAACCAGCCTGTGACCGTGGCGGTGGACACCCCGGCGGCGCCTTCGGTCACTTCGGCCTTCCAGGGGTGCTTACCCAGACCGTCCAGTTTGTTGCGCCGGAGCACTGTACCCTCGATCGTAGGCGTGGAGAAGGTAATGGATTCGCCTTTGGTTTGCAGGTTGGTGGCGGGAATCCCGAATTTCACCTTGTAGATCCAGAAGTATCTGTACCTTCCATCTGGCTTGAGCGCACGGAAGCCAATCGCCACTGGCACGCCCGCGTTTTCACTCGCGGAA
>JAYFQB010000013.1:0-2258 GCA_034927385.1 Anaerolineaceae bacterium
GCCTGGAAGGACGGTTACGTTGGCCAGATCGGCACTCCCCTCCCGCACGAGACGAAGGCGGACCTCGAAGGGGAAGAGGGATTTGTCCTCCTGCACTACGAGGACATAGAGCCAGGGAACCCGGTCCGAGGCGTACCCGAGCAGGCTGCGGTGTCCGAGGGTGAAAGGGTTGCAGTTCACCACCACGCACCCAGCCCCATCGGGTTTCCCCTCCGATTCTTTTTTCAGAAAAGCCCACCAGGAGGCGATGCCCGGCCTTCCCCATTCGAGAAGAGAGGCGGCGAGGCCGGAGGACCGCCCTTTCGCGGAGGCGAGAAAGGAAAAGCCGAGCCCCTCGAAGAGTCTGGCCTCTTCGGGTTTCGAGTAGAGGAAAAAGTGATTAAGTCCCCGTTCCATACCTTTTTTCAGGAGGGCCGTAGTGACCGTGGAGGCCAGCCCCTCTCCTTCAAGCTCTCTGTCCACGGCAATCCCCTGGAGGATATTTCCCACGAGGGAGCCGGTGGCGGCGAGACGGTCATTCAGATAGAAACCGAGAATCAGCTCCTCTCCGCCGGGCTCGGCAAGCCCCCGGGAGAGAAGGAGGCGTCTACGCTCCTCTTTTTCATATTCCGTGGTGATAAGACGTTCTTCGAGGCCGAACATTTCCGGTTTTCCTACCGGACTTTAAGGGCCACGAGAGAGGCCGAGGATTTGGTCTTGAAATGAAGTCCGGTCATGGACACTGAGCTGTTCTGGTTGAGAGTGTGATTGATCATCAGAGTCCTTTCGCACGTGTCACCCTGTACAGGGGCAGCAGCTCTTTCGAGCAGTTTCCCCGCAAGCTGTTTCCCCATTTTTCTGCCTCCTTGAACATAAAGAATAATTTTTCCATAATTTTGTTACATAATGCAACGAACTGTGTACGTTTTTCATGTTGCTTCGTGGATATTGGATCCAGTATATCGGATCAATCAACGGAGGGTACGTTTCCTGATATCATAATACACAGGATGGAAAAGGAGATTCGACGGGCAGGATGATGGTATGAGTAAAAGAAATGTTTTCCCCAGGATAGCCGGAATTGCCGCTGTGTTCGTTCTCCTTTCGGCGAGCACCTTCGCCGGCTGTGCCGCATCCCCGAACGCTTCGCCCCCGCCCCTCGAGGCCTCCGTATCCCAGGGGGTAGCCCGCCTGGGGTACCTGTGGCCCCTCTTCGTGCAGGGCAGGATTACAAGCCGCTACGGCCAGAGAACCCATCCGATACGCCGTGAGGCCGATTATCATATGGGGGTCGATATCTCCGTTCCCCACGGTGCCTCCATACGGGCGGCCAGGGCGGGGACAGTGCTTTTCTCCGGTCTACGGGGAGGGTACGGCAAGGCGGTCATCCTGCAGCATGACGAAAAGAACTCCTCCCTCTACGGCCATTGCGACCGTCTGTTCGTGAAGAAGGGGCAGAAGGTCTACCAGGGGAAGGTGATCGCCGCAGTGGGCGAAACGGGAAATGCTACGGGGCCCCATCTGCACTTCGAGATACGGACAGGCCGCGGGGCGGTCAATCCCCTTGAGTTCTGGAAGCAACACGGGGAGACGGCAAAGCCGTGATAACGTATAATATCTTTCGCTTATTCTTAGAAGTAAAGATACAGATCCCTGGAATTGATCCGTTCACTTGTTGACCACCCAAAAATACTCCTGGAGGAGAGGTCCGTTCTTGCCGTTACATAGTTTCGCGAAACCTGGGAAATTCTGTATGCTATCTCAGATTTCGATTTATTTTGTGCAGCAGGGATAATATATAATGACAATCCGCTCAAACGGAAAGTAATTGAACGCAATTTCGTATCTTTGTTATCCCGTTACCTCAGATTGTTATAAAATCCTGGAATGCAGGATGTATACGTGCTCAGCTCTCTGGCTAATAACAACGAATCATGACCTCAGGAAGTTTAAAAGGAAGAGATTTTCATGGGAAAAGGGCGGAACCGGATAAAATTATCGACTTTTAGTGGAATAGGAGCGGCACAAACGCACTTACATTGCCGGCAATAACGGTGGAGGTTGCTACAGTTGCTTCCATAAATTTACTTTTCCAAGACGCCGAACAAATATGTAAGCTGAACAGGTCTCCAGAGTTGCGACATCTTTAATTCTACGAAGTAGCGTTTTCTTGGCACGGACATTGTCACTCTCTTTCACAGCTTTTCATATCATGAACTTTCACATTGCAGATTGTCAATTTTTCCGGTTTTAATATAGTAGGCCGCGGCTTTTTAGTC
>JAYFQB010000091.1:0-7181 GCA_034927385.1 Anaerolineaceae bacterium
AGCAACTACACCCAGTCACCAGAATACGGTCTGCTGCATTACCCCGAAAGGGATTTCAGGGTGGACTTTACACCTGAACTCGAAGCGCGGCTGATGGAAACGCTTGTGGAAATCCGACAAGTGGAAAATGGCATTAAAGCCCCAAATCGCTCCCATAACACAAGCGCCCGCTGCAGAAGTTGCGGCTATCGCGGGATCTGTGACCAGAAATTGACCTGAGAGCCATTCTACTTAGCAAGGGTGGAACTATGAGCAGCCATAGATATTGTCGAAAGCGAGGTTTTGATGAAGAAAATTCTTTTTTATGCCATGACAGGTGAAAAGATGTGTTTTCAGCATGTGCTGCTGAACGCGTTGGACCTCCATAATAACGGCTTTGAGGTGAAAATCATTTTTGAGGGCGCGTCCGTTAAGCTCCCTTCGTTATTGAAAGAAGAAAAGAACCCCCTTTTTGCCAGGGCGATTGAAAGTAACCTGATCGCCGGGATTTGCTTTGCCTGCTCTAAGGTGATGGGCGTGTTTGAGGCGAACCTTGCCCTTGGTCTGCCGATGCTGGATGACATGAACGGACACGCCGGTATGAAGCCCTACCTGCAGGAAGGTTTTGAGGTGATAAGCATATAAATGTTATGGCAATGATTGACAATCTCCACGCCGTAGATTATCCTTAACCGGCGTCTGGGCGGGACCGGCGCGGCGGAGCCCTGCGAACCACGTCAGGTCCGAGAGGAAGCAGCGTTAAGGAGGTGTCTTCGGGTGTTGCCGGTTATCCTGCCCAGGCGCTCTGCAAATTATGGATCAAAACACACACTCCAACACCCCGCCAGTTTGTTCCTACGAAGGCTCAGACTATCAGGATTCCTTTTGGGAAACCGGAACACGCCGTTATGAAGACGCCGTGGAAGCTGTCGCGCTTAAGCGCCTGCTTAACCAACCGGGGAAGCTGATGCTGGAACTTGGGGCTGGCGCGGGGCGCAACACCCCACGCTATGCCGACTGGGAGCGGGTGGTGGTGTTGGACTACTCAAGAAGCCAGCTTGTTCAAGCCCGCGAGCGGCTTGGCGAAAGCCCGCGCTATGTTTATGTCGCGGCGGATATCTACAAGCTGCCGTTTGTCGCCGGGCTGTTTGACGGCGCCACGATGATCCGCACCCTGCATCATATGGCGATTCCAAAGCTTGCGTTGGAGAACATCCGCGGTGTGCTTGCTGAGAACGCGGTTTTTATCCTCGAGTTTGCCAACAAACGCAACCTCAAGGCGATTGCCCGCTGGCTGGCGGGTAAGCAGGAGTGGAACCCCTTCGACCGCGAGCAGGTTGAATTTGTGGAACTTAACTTCAATTTTCACCCCAAAGAGATCCGCAGGCTGCTGAAAGAAACCGGCTTTACGCTGCAAAAACAGTTGGCAGTATCTTTCTTCCGGGCGAACTGGTTTAAAAACCACGTTGCTCACGATCGGCTTGTGGCAATGGACCGCGCGCTTCAGCCTACTGGATCGTGGGCGCAATTCACCCCGAGCGTTTTCTCGCGCACGATCGCCAGAGGAAGCTCACCGAAACCGGAAGCTGGCACGTTTTTCCGCTGCCCGATCTGCGGGCATCCCCTGCCTGAAGCTGCCGCCAGCCAAAACTGCCCCGGATGCGGGCGAACCTGGGACTACCGCGATGGAATCTATGAGTTTCGCATCCAACCCGAAAGCTAACATCCGCGCTTAAGAATGATTAATTGAAGCCAAGTAGTGAGGGCGACTGGAAGACCGGTTGACGGTTTCCACGCGAGCCTGCCCGTAGGGCTTAAACCCTGCAAATATAGAGCGCGGCTCTGGGTTCGACCGCTATAATCTGTAAGTTTCCGAAAAAGTCCCGAAGTTCATCCTGCACGACGTTGATGAAGTTGAAGTAATCCCCGCCTTCACCCCATTCCACGAGGTTTGTGATGAGAGAGCGTTTCGCCGTGTAGTCGTGGATGATAACAAGATTGCGCGAGAGGCGGCGCATTTCGGCGTAGAGCGCCAGGCGTTGGTTGGGCTTCAGACCGTGGGCAACATAGGACGCCAGGCAGAAGTCAAACCCTTTCGAAATGAATGGAAGACCGCTGGCTGCGTTTGAGAGAACGCAGGAAGTGAGGGATGGATTGAGCAGCTTTTTCGCCTGGCGAAGCATTCCAAGCGATGCATCTACACCGGTCACCTGGTAGCCATTGTCCTTCAAGGCGCAAGCCATCGCGCCTGTGCCGCAGCCGATATCCAGCATGGAATGGCAGTCGGCTAGAGTTTGTTTGACCTGCTCACGCTGATATATCTCACGATAGAGCTGATGCTGAAAGCGGAAGCTTAGGCTATAAAAAGGGGCGATTAGGTCAAACAACCGCGAAGATCCCACAGAATCTGATCTCGATGGCATGGCTAATCAGTCTTTTTACGGATTTGGCTGAGTGGCAGGCTGCCTTCGATGTTCGAAGCGTCATAGACGGCGTAGGCTTGCGGTTCTGCCACCTTTACCTGCCGAATAAGGTATCGCACCATCAGGAGTTGTGCCCCGAAAATTTCACCCGGGAGTTGAGCCGCTAGGGAAGCAAGCCAGGGTTGGTAGGAACGCGCCGCAAGGTACACCGGGCGGTTATAAAGCTCAGGAATTGCCTGCTGCAGGTCGGAGAGAATCCGGGGATCGTTGGCTTCAGGGGAGAGAACAGGCTGGATCCAAACGCCTTTTGGACCATAATCGAGGTCGGCATAGCCAAGCAGGTCACCTTCAGGGTGGTAAAGCACGAGACCAAGCGCCGCTTTACGGGTTAGCGGTTCGATCGGTTGGAGCAGCCCGGGAACAACGCCGCGATAGAGGCAGGTCATGGCGCGAATGTCGTTGGCGTTCCAAACCCGCCATGAATAATGCGGTTTTTCATCTCCGATGACCGGTGGAGCAAGCCGGAAAACTCTTTGGTTTGCCCAGGTCAGAAACCCGGCTTTTTTAAAGCCGCTGAGATGGGGTGAATCGGTCGGCAGGTCGCAGGTGATGTAATGCGTGCCCCATTTGCCGGCGTTGACGACCAGGTCTTCGAGCAGGCAGGCGATATCGGTTTGGTTTGCATCGTCAAGGGCGCCAAGAAAGCTCAACTGCCCCTGGGTCTCATCCACTCTGCTGATCACCTGCGCGAAGCAGGGACGATCAGGGTCGTTGTCACAGTAGGCAATGTACTGCTCCACGGACGGTGAGATGCTGTGGACCAGGTTTCGCAGATTGAAAGGCTCACCTCGTGTGACCAGGCGCAGAGTATCCAGGCTCTGCAGCAGGTCGGTCCGAAGCAAGATGACCGGAAGGTCTTTGGGGTTCAGGCGGTGGATTCCGATGTCGCCAGCTCCAGGAAGTACTGATGGAAACGCAAGTCGTTGGTTAGCTCAGGGTGGAAGGATGTCGCAAAAAGCTTGCCCTGCCGTGCCGCGATCGCGTGCCCGTCCGGCAGATGCAGCATCGTTTGAGCCTCACCCCAAACGCGTGTGATGATCGGACCACGGATGAAGGTGAGGTGATAAGGCTGTTCGGGGGATTGGAGAAACGGCACCGTGATTTCAACTTCAAAAGAATCAATCTGACGCCCGAAGGCATTGCGCATGATTTCCATATCCATCAAGCCAAGCAGAGGCTGGTCGCGCCCAATTTCACGCGCAAGCAGGATCGCGCCGGCGCAGGTGCCCCAGATGGCGCGGGTCCGCCCAAAAACGCGTAAGGGTTCCAGCAGATCATAGGCAACCATCAGTTTGCCGATGGCAGTCGACTCGCCGCCCGGAATAATCAGACCCTGCAAGCCTTCAAGATGTTCAGGCAAGCGGACTTCAGTTACATCAGCCCCGAGTTTCTCGAGGCTGATGCGATGTTCACGAAAATCACCCTGTAGGGCTAAAACGCCAATTTTCATCGGCAATATTTCCTTTTTACCAGCCGCGTCCTGCCATTTTTTCGGAATCGGGCAGGTTGACGGCTGAACGTCCAACCATTGCCTCGCCGAGGTTGCGGCTGACCTCAGCCAAAATCTTCGGCTCGTTGAAGTGGGTTGCAGCTTTGACGATCGCCTGGGCACGTTTGGAGGGGTCTCCTGACTTAAAGATGCCTGAACCAACAAAGATCCCGTCAACGCCGAGCTGCATCATAAGCGCCGCGTCGGCAGGGGTGGCAACGCCGCCAGCGGCAAAATTTACCACGGGCAGAGCGCCAAGCTCCCGCACCTGCAGGCAGAGTTCGTATGGCGCTTGGATGTTTTTGGCGAAAGTCATTACTTCTTCTTCCGGCAGAGAGGTAAGCCGGCGGATTTCTGAATATACCGAGCGGGCATGGCGCACTGCTTCGACGATATCGCCAGTGCCGGGCTCGCCTTTGGTGCGCATCATTGCCGCGCCTTCGCCAATCCGGCGCAGGGCTTCGCCCAGATTGCGGCAGCCGCAGACAAAGGGCACTTTGAAGTCATGCTTGTTGATGTGGTAGGCTTCGTCCGCCGGGGTGAGCACTTCGGACTCGTCGATGTAGTCCACGCCGAGCGATTCAAGAATTTGAGCTTCCACAAAATGGCCGATTCGGCATTTTGCCATAACCGGAATGCTGACCGATTCCATGATTTTGATGACGAGTTCCGGGTCGCTCATTCGGGCGATACCACCATCCGCGCGTATGTCGGCTGGAACGCGTTCCAACGCCATAACCGCGACAGCCCCGGCATCTTCAGCAATCTTTGCCTGATCAGGGGTGACCACGTCCATGATCACACCCCCCTTAAGCATTTCCGCGAGCCCTTTTTTGACCGCGAAACCAGATACTTGTTCTTCCATGCAACCTCCAACTTGACTTGTATTTAGATTGAGATTGTACCACGCTTGACCCGCCCAACCGGTTACGGCATTGTAAAAAGCGGCAGGTCTAAGCTCTACAGGTCCGTGTATTTGCTGTCGTTGTAGGTTTGGTGTTCCTTCTCGATATCAGAGATGCCCGGAAGGTACGCTTCAGGCTTGGGGCGGAACCTGCGTTCGGCGGCATCGAGCTGCTCGGGTGTGGCACGCCGGGAAACCACGAACTTGCCGCAGTTCGGACAGCGTTCCAGGCGGACCCCAAGGTTAATCCCGAAAAACGAACGGTTGAAGGGTTTTCCGCAGCTCGGACAGACCGCGCCGCCCCATGCGCCGTATTGAATCTGACCGTTTTGACTGGTATTTGGGTTCTTTTTCGCGTTCCTTTGCATGAGGAACTGGATGACAATACTCGCGGCAGCTATCCCGCCCACAAAAAGCAGGATTTTATAGGTGGATTGGTTGGCGGCAGCTTTCTCCACAAAGTTGGAAACAATCGTGTTGGTGGAGAAGGTCTCTCCTGAGGTTGTTGTGACTTCTGCGGTCATGTGGTGAATGCCGGGTTCGTAGCTGTTTGTGTCGAACTGGGTTTTGAAGGGTTTTGCGGTGACGGTTGCCATAAGCTCACCATCCATTAGAAAAGAAACCTGCCGCACCTGATCCTCATCCCCCTTGATCGAAAGACTCATGCGCCCATTTATGTCCGATCCGTTGCCGTAGCCCCAGTCGCGAACGATACGCAGAGAAAAAGGTGAGTCCTGCGCCAATACTACGGTGAAGGTCAGGGCAAAAAGCAGCCCCAGAAAAAATGCTAAGAGAATACGCTTCTTCATTGATTACTTCCACCTTGTCAGAATATTTTCACGGTCAAAAATCAGAGTGCCCAGGTAGAGGAGTCCGCCAGCCAGAAGGACAGAAACCAACACCGAAATCAGCATGGTTTTGAGGTTCAAGGCAATCACGCCGAATGATGAAAGCAGGAATACGGTCATAAATGGAACGATCATCACGCTTGAAATTTGCTCTGCCACGCGCGGATCATTAACCCGCGAGGAAACGAAGATAGCGAACATGGCTGAGATGACCGAGAGAACAGGGCCCAAAAGCAGGATCCCCGCCAGCCAGGTTGGGCTTAGCACATATGCGTGAACAGCTGGGCTCACCCCAAGGATCAGCAAGCCAATGTTGAAGATCAGGAATGAGAGCAGTGAAGCCGCCACCGCCGGGATTGCCGCGGCAAAACACTTGCCCGCCAGGAGTTCCATCGTGGAGATCGGGGTTGCCAGCAGCGGTTCGAGGCTGCGTGTGGTTTTCTCGCCAACGATGCTATATGCCGCGATGGTGACCGGGATGATCAGCGGCATCATCACAAAAAAGAGCATAAACTGACTCATCATGTACACCTGGGTGCATTCCCCGGCATCCATACCCACACAGAGGTTGCCCACAAGCTCCGGCGGTAAGCCGGCTTCTTCAGGGCTGACACCCGGTAGCGAGGACGTGGGGGTAAAGCCCAACATTACCAATGGCAGGATCGCGAACAGGATCGGGAGAATAAGCACCACCGAGAAAACCAGTTTGTTCTTAAAAACTTCCGCCCATTCTTTGTTTATGATTGTGCGGATGTGTTTCATGCCTGCCTCGTTTCGTTCTCGCCGTGCAGCATCTCAAGGTATACCTGTTCGAGCGACTGACGAACCTCGCCAATGAACTGGATGTCCGCTCCCTGCTCCACCAACAGCCGGGTGATAAGCGGGTTGGTTTTTTCGGGCGACGCCAAAGCCACCACCAGCTTGTTTTCGAGCTGTTCCACACTGCTCACTCCGCCCACCGCATTGATCAACGGAAGCCACTGTGGGTTGACTCCGCCGAGGTGAAAAACTACCTTGCGACCGAATAACTTTTGGCGCAGGTTGGCAGGGCTATCCAGCGCCAGGAGAGATTGCTTGAAGATGCCAACACGGTCACAGAGCTTTTCGGCTTCGTCGAGGTTATGGGTGGTCATGAAAATGGTGCGTCCTTGTTTTTTGAACTCCAGGATGAAATCGCGCACGACAAGCGCGGCTTCGGGGTCCAGCCCTGTTGTCGGCTCATCGAAGAAAAGCACTTGAGGCTCGTGCAGGAGGGCGCGAGCGACAGCCAGTTTTTGGCGCATACCCTTCGAGAAACTGCCAACCGCGTCATGCCGACGTTCCCATAACCCCAGCATGCTCAGATACTTATTCACCGCTTTGTCGACATCCGGAACATCATAGAGATTCGCAAAGATCGCGAGATTTTTTTCGGCGGAGAGGCGTTCGTACATTCCGGGCGATTCGGTCAGGATGCCAACGTTTCTGCGGATATCAGT